>CALHRQ010000108.1 GCA_938038175.1 uncultured Granulosicoccaceae bacterium
TTTTGCTCATGCTCTAAATTTAAGGGCGAATCCTGCAAGGCAAACTGATTCGACCCAGGTATGGTCAAGAGCCGCGCCTGCCTATTATTGCTTAGGGAAGTATAATCGAACATGAGTTGATTATCGGCCCTTGATACGGAAAACAATATGACTGCTGGCAGTTTATCCATACGCAAACTCACACCTGCTATCGGTGCTGAGCTTAGTGGTATCGATTTGTCCCAACCCCTTGGAACAGAATTAAACAGCGAAATCTACAATGCACTGATAGAACATCAAGTGATCTTTTTTAGGGATCAACATATTAGCCCGGAAAATCATTTAGCTCTGGCAAGGACATTTGGAGAGCCGCAGCCCCCGCACCCCGTCTATCCCCATCTCGAAAAATTCAAAAACATAGTGGTCTTGAAAACCGGCCCTGACAATCTCCCCGATACAGATGGATGGCATACCGATGTGACCTTTAAACAAAACCCACCATTTGCCTCAATACTGGTGGCTCGAGAAGTACCTGATTGCGGCGGAGACACTTTATGGCTATCACTGTCGCGCGCCTGGGAGATGCTCCCAAAAGGTATTCAATCTGAGTTAGAGGAATTAAAAGCGGTGCATGACTTAGGGGATTTTAGAAATAACTTTGCGCTTGGAGAGGCCGACGGTAATGCAATCGTTGAAGCCCATCAAAAATTTGGTAATGCTATCCATCCCGTGGTTAAAACGCACCCGGTGTCCAAGCGTAAATTTTTATACGTTAACGAAGGATTTACTCAGCACATAGTCGGCATGAGGGCGACTGACAGTAACAGGTTGCTGGACTATCTCTACCGCCATATCAACCAACCGGAAAACCAAGTCCGTTTTAAATGGACCCCGAACGCAATCGCTATCTGGGATAATAGATGCACATGGCATTACGCTACCGCAGACTACCTACCAAACAAACGTGAAATGCACAGAATTACTGTTGTATCTGATGCCAGAATTTAAAAGCCGACAAACTATAGCTACAGTTGTCAAGAAGACGTAGTTTCACCGATTTGAGACAATGGCTAATTGGCTAATTGGCTAATTGGCTAAAGCTATTCTACTGTGCATTAGCTAACGTAGGTCTGGCATACAAAGGCATAATATTGTTTGTTGATACAATAAGTTGGCTGCGGGAAATTTTTCAGCTATCCATGCTTGCATTGCAATATTTTCAGTCAATCCTTTCCCATCGATGACAAGGTACGGTACCTTCTTTTTAGGATTTAGCGCTGCATATACTGGATTCGATTGCTCATTATTTTTAAGCTGACAATCTTGACATCAAAATCCGCACCTGCCTCAAGAAGTGAAACGTAGGTAGCCATTGAACAAGCACCTGGTGAGTGATAAAGCGTTATATCCATTGACATCTCCAGAATAATATTACTTTTTCATTGTATTTTATCTTTGCCTGATCTGCAGCCATATCGCGGAAATTGGGTCGGCTATACCTGAAGTGCATGCATAATAACCAACTGAATCAATTCGAAACGTACTAACAACAATGTTCCATGGTAGCGAGGCGAGAGGTAATTTCCGTGGCTGTGAGAGAGAATACGAAGATTAATTACAACACGTTATAAGACGGGCCAGATGATATGGGCCGAAGGAGATAAGACAAGCGAGATAAGCCGAGATAATTTGATTAGACAATCCCTGCAGAAAGATGGAAGAAGGAGTCATTCAACAAACAAATCACACTTTATTCTATCTTACTAACCGTGCCGTAATCGATGCCGATGCTCTAACTTGAACCAGGCACGTGCGTTTCTGATGAGATGCATGCCTGGGATAAAAAATTGCAGCACGCTGTCGCTTCCAACCAGATGATGGGTCGTACCATCCAGTGGATCCTGCACGCTTATCTGGCGCCCCTTTCCACAGAAGACCTCAAGACCGCCAGTAGGTTTCACTTTAGCTTCGATTAAAAATTCAGCATTATTCCAAAACGATGCCACTGCCAGAGCCTGACGCCCGCAATCGCTCAAAGGGACGCCGCTTTGCATGCTCGCATACTTAAAATCAACAAGATCGCCGCTCCCAAACCACCAGCCCCCTTTGAATAATCTAGCCCAGGCTTCCGTGCTGCTGTTGTCGCTCATCCATTGTTTGTCTGCTGCATCATAGGCTTCCAGTGTTGGATAGCTTTCCGGTGTGGGGCGCTGATCAACTCCTTTTTCAGCAAAATTTTTAGTATAGGTGGATGCAAGCCGAAAAAGCGTTGTGCCTTGCGGTATTACCCGGGCGGTTGGATTAATAATTCCTTCGGTTGCACGTCTTTTAGCGTCTTCGTTAACAGCACTTTTATTGGCGGGTTTCATAAAACCATTTTCTCCGATGCCTTGCTGCTCCTGTTTTTTTGAGCATAGCGGGCTTTAGATTCACTTGAACCTGACTTGTTCTTTAGATCACCCAGGCAAGGGTTTGCCCAGCTTTATTGGTTAATCGCTAATAAAAACTAGCGATTGTTCTCTTTTTATTGAGTCGCTAAGGCTTCAAACTGCATTTAAACCTGAGCTACCGCCCGGTGTCACTAGCCTATTTGGTGTAATACCTTTGTCTGGCGTATGATCATGGCATACGGCGTTGTCAAGAATTCAACAACCAGTTTTAATCGACCGAAACGCACTTGGGATTGTTTGAATGGTGTGTTTTTTCATGATATTTTGAATGGATTGTATGCGAATGATTAATCCGGATAATGAGCAACGAAGACTTTCTATCTTTATGGCCTACTACTCTGTTAAGGCGTGTACTTCCATCAGTTGATTCTGCCAACCAAGACCTCGCCGCACACATTCTTCAATTAGAATCGAACCATGCGGATCTAACCGAAAATTACTTAACCCAAAATTTGTTCGAATCAGACCATCCAGCTGTAGACTGGTTACAACAGTGCATTACAAAAACCATCAGAGACTACTTACAAAATTCTGGTATCAATTACGCCGTGGATTGGTCACTGCAAGGCTGGGCGAACATAAACCGGTTGGGGGATTACCATTCTCTTCACAATCATCCGCATAGCTACCTTAGCGGCACTTACTACATAGCCACACCAAATCAAACTATAGGCCCTGATCAACGAAACGATATTAACCCAGGTGCCATCTCCTTTTTTGACCCTCGAGCACAAGCCAACATGAACGCAATTGCCAGCGATCGCCAGGTAGATCCTGAGTTCCGAGTGCAGCCAGAACCTGGAATGATGCTATTGTGGCCCTCCTTTCTACACCACTTTGTACATCCTAATTTATCCGCTGAACCAAGGATCTCCGTTTCGTTTAATGTGGTTTTAAAATGGCGGTCTGAATATGTTCCACTGCAGTAGATGCACATCTTATTAAATCTTTTTTACACTCGGCTATAGGCAACGCCGACCTTATTCACATGTCTGTCTAAAGCTGTGCAGGTTGAATTCGCAACTTGAAGTGCATCTAAAATGCACGGGGTTTCATCCCGATCAGTCCTGCAACTAAAAACACTCCTTTAACGAACGAATCTGCAACCCATCAGTATCAAAATTATCATCAGCCAACCATATCTCAAACCCCGCCCTAAGCCTTGGCCAATCGCCATCAACAATAGCAAACCAGGCTGTATCTCTATTCCGCTGCTTATACATAACAGCTTGCCGAAAAATACCTTCAAACTGAAAACCAAGGCGTTCTGCTGCCTCACAAGAAGGTGAGTTCAAGGCATCACACTTCCATTCGTAACGGCGATATCCCAGCTCATCAAACACTCGACGCATCATTAAAAACATTGCCTCTGTAGCGAGCCTGGTTCCCTGCATTAATGGAGAGAAGTGGATGTGACCCACTTCGATCGAACCAACCTCAGGTGCAATACGTAAAAAACTCGCCATACCTGTGATACGTTCATTGAATTGACTTACTACAGTATAAAACTGTGGATCTTTGCTAATGCAGGCTTTACTACACCAGTTATAAAAATCTGTTTCTGTGTCAAAAGGACCATAGGGCAGGTACGTCCAATTACGCGCATCGGTATCTAACGAAAACGCTTTGAATAACTCCGTACTGTGTTGCTCGGGGTTAAACGCTACCAGTTTGCAGTATTTACCTGGCATCTCTGCCGTTAGTGATATCTCGCGAGGCAGCCAGTTTTCGACAGGCAAACCAATTTCTTGCGCATGTTCGTTGACACTATGAGGCAGTTGCGGCTTACGCCAAATAAATTTATGTGTCATGACGGCTTGAAAAGCGGCTTTACGTTGGCTTGGTACTTATCTTAACCGCCAGATACCACTACCGCTACATCTGTTTTCCAAAGTAATAAAAACAAAGCAATAGTTATTGGCATGATCAAAAATAGTTTATACACAGTTGCTTAGTGGTCCTCGCAAGCAATTGTGCAAGTAGCCAGTATTGGATAGGCAATAGCGCACTCAGCAGCGGCAATTTTAGCCTTTAAACGGACAAGCCCGACGGCACGTTGGCCGAGTGAGTTTCGAGCAGGCATTTAAGAAACAAATCTGTTTTACGACCAAGGTCGGAGTGCTTTCGGACAATAGCACCAAGCCGTGTTTGATAACTGGTTTGCGCCTGTAACAAGGCCGCCAGTTGACCACTTTCAACAAAGGGTTTTGCGACATGATCGGGCAAAAAACCAATATAGTGCCCCGACAACAATAACACCATCAAGGCCTCTTCATTGTGCACTCTACTCGAGAGCTTAAGACCAAGCTTTTGGCGGCTGGTCATGTTGGGTGAGCTAAAACCGAAACCGGCAAATTTAAAATTGAACAGCTGTTCTACATCAACGTTTTTTTCTGAATTCTCTTTGCCTAAATCGCCTGTGCCTCTACAGTTGTAGAGTGGATGCCCTTTACCGCAATAAAGCACCATAGTCTCACGATACAATGGGTGGAAAATCAGCCCGTCTGATCGCTGATGTAATGGCACGACACCAATGTCGAATCGACCGCTCACTACACCCGCTTCAATCACGTTTGGTGGCTCAGTTGACAGCTCCAAACTAACATTACCCGCCTGCTCGGCAAAAGAGGCAATCGCATTAGACAGCGCCGCCTCCGGGTTACGAGCGGCCAGATCAAAGAACGCTATTCTCAACGTACCCCGGAGGTTACTGTGTATATCGTCGACGTCGCCCTGAAATATATTAAGCGCGTCAATTAAACGATTACTCGCCTCCAAAACCATTTCACCTTCACGCGTTAAAGCAAATCCGCCAGGTCCACGCAGGCAAAGTTTCATACCGACTCGTGTCTCAAGGTCAGAAATATGGCGACTGATGGTCGAGCGACCTACATTAAGTTCAAACTCAGAGGCTGCAAAACCACCGCATTCTGCGACGGTTCTGAAAACCTTCAGCAACCTGATATCAACATTGCTTAGGCGATGGGGGGATAGACGGGTTTGCATAGCAAAAGGTTTCAGTTTGATGAAACATTGGTGGATAACATTATCATTGATAAAACCTTTTGACCAATTTACTCTAACAGTGCACATTACCTACACAAATGGTTTGCTTTTTTTAACCACCTCGGAGGAGTAGAAAAATGAAAAAACTACACAAAAACGGCGCAATTACACCAAGCATTGATAGGGAGGCCAAGCCATGAGCGTTCAACCGGCTCTTACCACTCTGCCAATCGAAACAGCGGATACTGGCTTTTACAAAGGATTCAGCCAGATTGTTACGATTACATCGAAATTGCTTATCGGAGGGCTAGTGATTTGGGCCATAGCATTCCCTGAGCAATCAGGTGCAGTGTTAAACGGCATTAACAAATTCATACTCGCATCCTTCGGTGCCTGGTACATCTGGACGGTCACATTTTTTGTACTGGTCTGCATCGCTCTCTCTATCTGGCCATCCGCGGGCAAATTAAAACTGGGTCATATCGATGACAAACCGGAGTTTTCTAATTTTTCCTGGTTTTCGATGATGTTCGGCGCAGGTATCGGTGTTGGCATGTTGACCTGGGCGGTCGCCGAACCGGTTTATCATTTCAACAACAACCCGGAAGTCATAAAAGGTATTACCGAAGCCGCAACCGAAGGCAATATACGGATGGCTTACAAGTGGTCATTTTTGCACTGGGGTTTGGGTGCCTGGGCTTGTTATGCAATTGCTGGACTAGCGCTGGCGTATTTCAGTTACCGTCGATCGCTCCCCTTAACCATGCGCTCCTCACTAACGCCACTTTTTGGAAAAAAACTCAGTGGTTCGCTTGGACATGTGGTTGATGTGGTTGCGGTCGTTGCCACCATCCTTGGTGTTGCACAAACTCTGGGATTTGGCGTAGAACAATTTGTAGCCGGTTTATCCAGAGTTGGTATTCAAGGGCTCACCAACGAGGCGGGTACTGCAAACTCCACCGGCATCATCGTCGCGATTGTTGTCATTATGTCTGCATCGACATTGTCGGCACTCTCAGGCGTAGGTAAAGGCATTAAATGGCTCTCGAATATCAACATGGTACTCAGCATCCTGCTGCTGACTTTTTTCCTTATATTTGGAGCGACCTTTTTCGGTTTACAGGCGTTGGTCGTGGGCATGTGGGATTACCTGATTGCATTGCCGGAAATGAGTATAAGGGTATGGTCAAGTGATGGAGATCCACAAAGCGTGGCAACCAAGCTTGAAGGGTGGCAAGGTGGCTGGTCTGTATTCTATTGGGCCTGGTGGATTGCTTTTGCACCCTTCGTAGGGTTATTTCTGGCGCGCATCTCCAAAGGACGCAGCATCAGAGAATTTGTTCTCGGCGCTATGATCGTCCCTTCCATTATGTGTTTTGTCTGGTTTACCTGGGCCGGTGGTACAGCAATAGACCTTGAATTAAACGGTGGTGCTAATGGTGTCATCATGAATGCTCCTGACGGTGACAAAATATTCGCCATGACAAACTTCATGCTTTCACCAATCTCAGAAACACTGGCGTGGGGAATGGCGGCAATGATTGTTGTGCTGCTGATGACCTATCTCGTCACAACCGCAGACTCGGCCGTACTCATCGTCAATACGATAAATGCCGCTGGTGATGAAGGACCAAAAGCCAGACCACACATACTGTTCTGGGGTGTTGCTTTGGGCGCCGTCGTTGCCGCACTGCTGCTTGTCGGTGGCTTGAAAGCGATACAAACGGCGATGGTTATCGGAGCCCTGCCTTTCTCATTGGTGATGGTGCTGCAATGCTTCGCATTGATAAAGGCCATTTTTAACGATGGCAGGCGTGAGGCCGCCGGCCAAACGACCACATTGCCGCGAGCACAAAACTAGTTCGGCTAATATCAGTGCGACATCAGGTAGTCTGTGGTTTATCACCACAGACTACCTATGAACAAACACACAATTCGACATACACGTATCTGTTTGGAGGAATATAAAATGGCTACAAAAAAAATTGCTAAACAAAAATTGTTGACCCTGGTATGCGCAGCGACTGTGACTATTTGTAGTTCTGCTGCACAAGCTGCTGATGTTGTCATCGGCGTCCCTAACTGGCCATCTGTCAGAGCCACTGCACATGTTCTTAAAATTGCACTAGAGCAAAATCTTGGATTGGAAGTCGAGCTGCAAAACGGCACCAACCCCGTTATTTTTGAAGCCATGGATTCAGGCTCGATCCACGTTCACCCAGAAGTCTGGCTACCAAACCAGGACAATCTCAAAAAGCTCTATGTCGATGGTAAACAGACAGTCAAGATGAATCCGAACAGCGTATCCGGCGAGCAGGCTATGTGCGTTACCAAAGGCACAGCAGAACGCACTGGCATTGTTGAGCTATCAGATCTTACTAACCCTGAAATAGCAAAACAATTCGATACCGACAACGATGGTCTGGGAGAAATCTGGATTGGCGCACCCGGTTGGGCTTCAACTACGATTGAAAAAATACGCGCCAAATCGTATGGCTACGACAACACCATGTCGCTCAAAGAAATGGATGAAACACTGGCACTGGCTGAGGTTGATAACGCTGTAGCCCAAGACAAGAATATTGCGTTCTTCTGCTACTCGCCACATCATATGTTTGCCCAATACGAATTGGTCGTGTTGAAAGAGCCACCACACGATGCGTCTAACTGGCTAATCGTACAGCCCTCTGCCACACCTGGATGGTTGGAGCGATCTACCGCTGGCGTAGCATGGGATTCTGCAGCATTGCATATCAACTATGCAGCGTCATTAGAGACAGATCAGCCAGAAGCCGCCGCCATGTTGTCAAAAGTGGTGCTGGATACCGACATCGTATCAACCATGACTTACGCACTGGTTGTTGAGAAACAGGATCCTGCGGAATTTGCAGCTAAGTGGATTGAAGAAAATAGCGAGGCAGTTGACAGCTGGCTTCAATAAAAGCTTTATCCCACAATCGAAAAAAACTCCCCCCGTTATCTGGGGGGTATCTGGAGGCAGTTTCACGCCTGACCAGTCACCGTACAGACGAACTTAATGAAAAAAGAGGGCAACATCGAAACAAACGTTTTGCCAGGACTGACTACAGAGCCCGAACCCGACGCTCGACTGGAATCGCTTTTTGCTGGAGCCCAAAAAAAAGGCGGAATGGCGTCCCCTAGGGGACTCGAACCCCTGTTACCGCCGTGAAAGGGCGGTGTCCTAGGCCACTAGACGAAGGGGACGT
>CALHRQ010000109.1 GCA_938038175.1 uncultured Granulosicoccaceae bacterium
CTCAGCAGCTAAGTGCCTGGCAATACAAATTATTTGGTTGTCAGTGAACAAATACACCGTTTGTACTATCGATTGATTGGCATGTTGCCACTGTTATTGACGAGTATTCACTTAATTAAGTGTGCAAAGTAATCCATAAACCTAAACCTCGATACGATAGCCCGTACGAGGAAAATGAACACATACATCGCTGTTGGTTTGATCGCAGATTCTGTTTATTGCTATTCGTTGCGCATCAGCATAGCGAACGGTACCGGTGACAAACTGCTCTCCACTTTCTACATCTGGGCCCACTTTAATTTTCATACCGAGCTTTAAACCTTGCGGATCGTTGTCTGCTACATGCTCCTTCGTTTTTGGTGATGTTGCGCCAGCAATTTGAATCGCGTCTTCTGCTGATAAGGAGGTTGATGTTCCATGACCCAGTGTTTCTGTATTTTTCTCCCATCTTGTTACATTTGGGAACTCAGCCAGCAAAGCCTCACCACCATTAAAGCGGCCACGTATAAACCAGACAACGTGGTAAATCTGTGCGTCAAACGCTGAAGCTTCATTGCAAAGAAGGAACTTGCGACCGTCTGCAAGCATTTGATCCAGCCAGGATAGATACACTCTCAGTTGTGCTACCAGGTGAGGTAATTGTGTGTTGGCCTTTTTAAGGTTCTCTGCCCAGTTATCTCCACCGAGATATAGCCTGCCACGATCTTCAGCAAAGTCTTCTGGCAGTGAATCTCCAGCTGCTCCCAGTACGATCTTGACAGCCAAATCAAACAAGGCACCGTCGGTCCAGCGGCTAAGGCATCGTGCCAGACCTGCGTCTGCTGTCGGGTAAATGCTCGGGGATAGGAAACGTGCTTCAAGTTCTTCAGTAATACAGAAGCTGTCGCAGTAAATATCCGCTCCGATTTGCATGACCGGTGTGCGACGGTAGCCACCAGTGAGGGTTGTCAGTAATGGCTTCGGCGGTAATCTGGGAATCTCGACACTGTGCCAGCTAAGTTGTTTTATGCCAAAAGCGACTCGTATTTTTTCTGCTACGGGTGATTGTGGATAGGCGTGGAAGATGATCTTGTGATCTGGTTTTGTCATGTGAATGTTGTTCTGTTTTAATGGCATGGTTTTGCCGCACACGGCATTTTATGTAGTTTGCGCTGCCCACAAATCAAGGTCAATAGCCCTGTTTCTGTCAGCGTCGACAGAAGGGTAACGTTACTTTAACCGGTACTCTCTAAAGGTAGTGTACAAGCCAGAAGCAACGATAATGCTACAACCAAGTAGCGTCCACTGATCGGGTCGATCCCCAAACATAAAAAGGCCGTAAAGCGTACCCCAAATTATAAGCGTGTAATGAATGGGTGCCAACACCACTGAGTGAGCAATATCGAGTGCACGGATAATCAATATCTCACCCACGGCAGACGTTAACGCCATGGCAACTATCAGCAACATTATCTTTCCTGATGATGGTGTCACCCAATAAAACGGCTGAAAGAGAGTCAGAATAGAAAACGCAACTATTGCGGTATAGCAAACCGTAGTAATAACGGGATCTATCCCGCTTAACCAACGTGAGGCGAGCTGGCGGATGGCAAAGAATACCGCCGCCACCAGTACCAGGAAAATTGCTGGATGAAAGACGCCCATACCAGGACGAATAACCACAAGCATACCGATGAATCCTGCCAGAACAGCAAGCCACCGCCTAATGCCAACGGGTTCTTTTAACAGTACAGCGCCGAAGATGGTTACGATAAAAGGGGCAACAAACGATACCGCAATAGCATCGGCCAATGGCACATGGTCAATAGCAAACACAAACAATGTTGCAGAGCAGGCCGCCACAACACCTCGAATTATTTGTAAATGAGGTTTTGGCGTGTACAGTATGCGGACACCTCGCTGAGCGATAATAAAACAGACACCAAGAAACAGCCCTAGCATGCGCATCCATGCCACTTGAAAAGGGTGGAATTCATCGGTCAACAACTTTGCCAGGGCATCGCAAACCGAGAAACTGAAAAACCCGAGGGCCATCAGCACAATGCCTTTCATATTATTGTTTGTCGGCACTGTTATAGGCACAATTATTTAGCCACAGTTGAGGGTCTTTGTTGCGCCACCAGCGCTGAACAGTCTAGCAAGGTAACATCACTTCGAGTGATTTACTTTTTGATGTTTGGAAAAATACCGGGTTTGACATACTATAGCAGCCCATGATCACCAGTAAGCTTAAACAACATGTATTTACGCTGGTGCGAACCGAAATAATGAAGAGATCATTTGTCGATACCACAAGCCAAGCCTATGGCGGTGGCGACAATCAAACAACAACCAGTTACCTATAATGAATGTGAACGCAATGATTTGCCGCAATTGCGGAGCTGGACTAGAAGCAGACAAAATTGATCGCTCGCTAAGAGTGATTACCTGTAGTCACTGTGGGGGTATGCACGATATGCCTGATGAAAGCGTGCAACATTCTGCGGGTGTACAAAATAGTATTAACTCTAAGACAAGTTCGCCAAAGTTAGAACGTCAGGAAGTGCCATTGCCAAACCGATTTAAGGTAAATCGAACTCCACAGGGATTGGAAATTACCTGGCGGGTAGGGCGTCTTCTCGAAGGACTGGTTCTGCTAATAGTCGCTGGAGGGTTCACTTATGTTGCAATGATGCAGGGTTTGTATTTTCTCATAGCAGTCAGTGTCGGGCTTGTTTACACCGCTGCTGTGCGTACATTTAATGAGCATAGAATTCGCACAGGTAGCAACAGTTTGCAGGTAACACAAGGGCCGCTACCGTGGCTTGGTGCGCGCAAGCTAGATGTCTCCGATATAGCGCAGTTGTTTTCAACTGAATACGAAACTCGGATTCAAACAGGCGGTGATGGTGATCGTAGAACCGAGGTTCACAAGCGCTATTACCTGTCTGCTCAAACAAAGGCCCAAAAGCGGGTCAAATTATTAAGCGGGCTAGCCGACCCACTGCAGGCATTGTGGTTAGAACAGGAGATTGAGCGCTCACTTGGCATTCGAGATGAGCGGGTAGCTGGGGAGCATTGGCAGTAGTTTGCAGAATAATAAAGAACAATAATGTGGGTTGCCAACCTCCTACCAAGTATTAGTATTGCAGATGTATGTTGCGTAGTCATACATTTATAATGTTTGCGTATCATTGAGTGGAATACAGATCATGATGAGGTTCTCCGCCAATCTTGGTTTACTCTGGACAAACCTGCAACTACCGGCCGCCATTCGTGCTGCGAAAGACAATGGATTTGATGCTGTTGAATGTCACTGGCCTTATGATGTGCCACCCGAAAATGTGTTACAAGCATTGAACGAAACCGGCTTACGAATGCTAGGGTTAAATACTGGTAGAGGTGATGTCAGCAAAGGTGAAATCGGCGTAGCGGCTCTGCAAGGAAGAGAATATCAATCACGCCAATTTATAGATGAGGCTTTGGCGTACGCAGTAAAAATTGGTTGTGATTACATCCATGTTATGGCGGGTACAGCCGATTTCCATAACCAAATTGCACAGAGGGTTTTTACTGAAAATATCCGCTATGCTTGTCGCGCAGCTGCTTTGGTCGAGAAAACAGTGCTCATAGAGCCTTTAAACACATACGATGCTCCGGGTTATTTCTTATCCACACTCGAGGATGCGCTACTAGTCATTAAACAAGTTGGTGAACCGAACTTAAAAATCATGTTTGATTGCTATCATCAACAACTCATGGGTGGCGATTTACTGAACCGTTTTAAGCATGCGCTCCCACACATCGGCCATGTTCAGTTTGCCAGTGTGCCCGAAAGAGTTGAACCTGATATCGGGGAAGTGTACTACCCATGGTTACTCAAGGAGTTTGTGGTAGCCGGTTACACCGGTATGTTTGGCGCAGAGTACAAAGCTCGAGCCCGTACTGAGGACGGGCTCAGCTGGTTAAGCGACTACAGGCAGTAGCTGCAAAATACCATGTGCACCGCGACATTATGCTGCCCTTCGTTTTCTGCAATCGTACACACACGTTATGTTATTAAAAGTCGTTTACAAAAGTGGTGTTTAGCCAAGATGCTTAAGATCGGCTAAAGTCGTTTTTGTCGATGAAAACGTGTTGCAAAGAACGATGGCTTTGTCGGTGGCCAGTCTTTACTGATGAAACAAAACCAAAACAGTTTTACTATGGCCTAATCACTGTCACTGCGCTGTGCGCCCGTTCCATCAATACCTGCAGTGCTTCAATTTCCAGTTCGCGTTTCAATAAATTTTCAATGCCTGCGTAAACATTTTCAAGTGGAGGCAATGGCGGTGTATTTTGATCCGAAACCATCATGATATGGCAACCGTCCTCACTCTCGAAAATATGGGCTTTATTATGGGGTATCTTAAACAATTCACGCTCAAACCCTAATGGCCCATCATGGTCCATCATAGATCCAAGTTTACCGTCATTCTGTGCAGTTCGTTCATGCAATGAGTATTGTCTGGCTAGCTCGGCAAAAGACTCACCGGCGTCAATCCTTTCCTTAAGCGCAACACATTCATCTCGGGTTTCGGTGAGTATATGACTGACTTCTACCGTCTCGCCACGAATAACACTGGTGTTTTCATTGTAGAACTGCTCGACTTCCGCTTCAGGGACAATCAGTTTTTGGGTGACATATTTATTAATTAAGTGATTGACAACGAGTGTTTTCACTTCATTTCGTAACTCGTCTTCGTCTTCGAATTGGGTGCTCAATACTGACTGAAACAACACTTCTTCCTGAATCAGAGACTCGGCAAATTTATCAAGATCAGAGCGAATTGAGACCTGATCGCCGAGCGGCAATTTCACTATTTCTGCTGCAATGGCAGACTCCTTGATAGGATAGTCGTTGATAATTGCGACAACGCGATCCTCTTGTGCTCTTGCAGCTATGCTGTAAACCAACAGAGTGCTAGCACACAAAATAACGGCCAGGCTGCCTAGCGCATTCTTCCAATTCATCACCGTACCATTATTCATCACAGGTCAACTATTAATTCATCAAGCACAGACAGCGCCTCTTCACTCGCCCAATCTCTACCACCTATTGAACCTGCAATCACTTGCCCATCCCGATCGAGTACGAATGTCACGGGTAAATTACTCGCACCATAGACACTTGAGATCGCTTTGTCCGGGTCCATCAATATGGGGAATGTGACACCCAGCTTATCAATGAATGGTTTGATTGCAGTTTCGCCCTCTTCATCGCTGGAGATTGCCACCACAGTGAATCCTCTGTCTTTAAAACGCTGAAAAGCACTTTCCATTGATGGCATTTCTTCGAGGCAGGGTGGGCACCAGGTTGCCCAAAAATTCAGCAATACATATTGACCCTTGTAATCTTCGAGTGATGCTTGTCCTTCTGGAAACGTACTCAGGTCGAAAGCTGGCGCAGGAAACGGTGGATCAAACAGGGTTAAGCTGAACCCGTGTTTGGACGGATCGTGCGCGGATACCGTGGTACTTAACGTGATAAAAAAAAAGGCGCTCAACAGCAGAGCAAAGTAGCGAATTTTCATGGGTTACTTCCGGTTAATGGGTCCTTCCGGTTAAGATGCGGAACCGCAGATTGCAGTTCCGCAGGAACGACAGTATTGCAGTCTTTTCAATCACACGGATCAAATGAAAAGCATCAAATGCGAACTAGTGGGCTGCGAGGCCCGCTTGGATGCAACTTGAATACTTTTGACCGCACAGTCAGTCATAGCAGACTTGCGTTTCAGGCGCTTTTGCATAGAAAAAATCCTGACCATGACCACAATAGTGCAAGTCAGTATCAGCTCCAGGCAAAGCGGCGTACAGATAAAACGCTGGCTTTAGGGCCTCCAGCCTATCGCTTCCAGATGGCTCTGACGGTACTGTGACCGCTTCACCACTGGCGTTGATAAACGAAGTTTTTTCGGACGTGAAACCGATAATCTCGTTGCTGCCAAAATCCCCGTTACGGAATTTCTCTGGCACAACAAATTTAAATCGACCTTTGTCCTTCCCTGCAGCACCAGTCTTGAGCCAACCCACTGCGCCAATGTACTCGGATTTTTGATTTACCGTGTCATGGACCCAAGCGAATATAGCTCGCCGACCTTCGGGCATTTTGAGGGCTGTATACGAGCCCGTAAATTCCCCAGTGCTTTCATCAAACGCGATGCTACCTTTGGGTCCGATATCCTGTTGGAAATCGTAGCCATCGATGAGCAAGCCGCCCAACATAGGAACCACTTCTTTTGCATTGACCGATACTGAGCCAATTGCCAAAAGTAAGGCAGTTCCCCAAACAGAAAAACAGCGTAAACGCATTTTTCCTCCTAGTGCAGTAACTTCATCACATGCCCAGGATCGGGCTCGTGTTAGTCCACTGCGTTAACGAACGGAGCCGAAGCCCCACTTAAGTTTACAGCGGAGAATGCGTAAATCAAAGCAGCTTTTCTTTACAACTGCGGTGATTGGTTTTAAATTGGTTCGGTATGGGGCTTTCGCAGAATTAAACACGGTCATCACACGGTATTTAAACCGAAAAGCTCTAACCAATCAATCGATTGGTGAGAGTTATTGATGCTCGTTCTAAGTTTTGGCGGAAGAGCACAGGAGTTGAACCTGCCAAACCGGGTATTCGCCGGTCTCAACGGATTTGAAATCCGTGCGGGCCACCGGGCACCGAACCTCTTCCCTGTTGTGAGAAAGATAATTCTACAGGATTCTGAACCTGCTGCTACCCCAAAAGCGGTTTATAGTGGTTACGAGCATCGACATCGCCAATATTGACAAGTAGCAAGTAACCTTTGAGGAGGACTTGAATTGGTTAGACTGACAGAATTGCACGAGGCTGGCAGAGCCGCCGCGTTAGCGCTGGACTGTCCGGCTTTTCCGGACAATCCCTTTGTAGGTCAAAAGCCGCTGCAAGATCGAACCATTGCGCTTGTATCGACTGCTGGTTTGATACAGCGTGGCAGTAAGCCGCTTCGCGGTGGCTATGCCGCCTATCAGCGTTTCGAGTCTTGTGTTCAAAATAACGATATTTTGATCAGCCACATCTCGGTAAATTTTGATCGTAGCGCAGCCATTTCGAATATCGAGACGATCCTGCCGCGCAACGCCCTGGCTGAGCTCGCAAGCGCCAATGAAATCGGTGCCTGTGCAAATACACACTACTCGTTTATGGGGTCAACCGATCCGACGCTGATGCAGGAGCATGCTAACACCCTTGCGCAAGAGCTGAGAACAAACAATGTAGACACGGCTGTTTTGTTACCTGTTTGACCAAACTGTACGCGTGCCGTGAGCGCGCTCGCAGTCTATTTGGAACGTGCAGGTATCAGCACCGTTGTTATTGGCTTAACCCGTTTGCATCTTGAAAAGATACAGCCACCCAGAGCGCTTTGGGTCCCTTTCGAACTTGGACGTCCGCTTGGCGGTTATGTCGACGGTGGCGCGTTCCAGAAAAAGGTACTGCGCTCAGCCCTTGCCTTGCTGGACTATAAAAGCGGTCCGGTTATTGTTGATTTTGATGTGGATGATCCGGGTTCGCAACACGATCCGCACTGGGTTCCTCCACCACTGGCGACAGCTGCAACCCTGGTTGAAGAAGTCACTGCATTAAAACCTGACTGGTATCGTGCACAGAAATGTTTGGGACGAACACTCATAGGTCTAAGCAACATGCCCATCGAGCAGGCGGCGGATTTCCTGCAACGCTTTGATACAAACAATCCGGCTATAAACCCCGCAGATGATCAATCAGATTTACTGCGTATGCGATTTTGCGCCGATGATATAAAAACTTATTATATAGAGGTGGCACTTTCAACGGGTTCACCCAGCAGCGTGCAAATTGGCGACTGGTTCTGGAGTGGAACCACGGCAGCCAGAGAATTACTGAGAATCCGTGAGTCTAATCTTGAGCACGAGAATAAGACCAGAGCCACGGTCTGTGCACGTATGCTAATCCCGGGCGCAAGATTGACACAGACATAGCCGGGCTGACAGGTGCGGGACGATGTCGTTTGCGGTACTCTCACGTCAGTAAAAAAATAACAGAGATTATTAGTGGCTAACAACACGCTAACACAACGCGATATCCCATCTGTTGACGAATGCCTTAAGTCTACGCACAGCCAAGCGTTAATCAGTTGCTTTGGCCGCGAGCTTGTCGTGGAAACCTACCGTACTTGCTGTGCTGAGCTGCGTAAATCTTTGGCTGAAGACCCTTCGCTGCAGCTAGAGTCCGTCTCCGAATGGCTTGAACAGCGTGCCACGCACACAATTGATCATTTACTCTCTGCGTCACTGAAACCAGTACTTAACCTGACCGGTACTGTGCTGCATACCAATTTGGGTCGTGCTCCCATGCCTGAAGAGAGCCTGGATGCGATGATCGCCGTTGCCAAAGGTGCGAGTAACCTAGAATACAATCTGGATAAAGGCAAACGCGGCGATCGGGATGATCACGTTGAAGCCTGGCTTTGCAGATTGACGGGCGCAGAAGCTGCGACCGTGGTCAACAACAATGCGGCGGCGGTACTGCTTTGTCTGAACGCATTGGCTTCAGGTAGCTCGGTGGCTGTGTCGCGCGGGGAGTTGGTTGAGATTGGTGGCAGCTTCAGAATGCCGGACATCATGAAACGGGCAGGGTGTCAATTACACGAGGTCGGAACGACTAACCGCACACACTTAAAAGACTATATCGAAGCGGTCGATGAAGGTGCAAAATGTGTAATGCGGGTGCATACCAGCAATTTTAAAGTGGCGGGTTTTACTGCAGCAGTTGAGGACAAGAGTCTCGGCGCACTGGCACGCGAACGCAACGTGCCCTTTATCAATGATCTGGGTGCTGGCGCATTGGTTGATATGACCCGTTTTGGTTTACCCGCAGAATCTACACCGAAACAAGCGCTCCTGGACGGCGCTAACGTGGTCACATTCAGTGGCGACAAACTACTCGGCGGTCCGCAATGCGGGTTGATTGTTGGCGATCGTATTAGTATTGATCGAATCAAACGCAGCCCACTAAAAAGAGCATTGCGCTGCGACAAGATGACGCTTGCGGCACTGGAAAGTATTCTGCGTTTATATTCAAACCCTGAAAAGCTGCGCGAAAAAATCCCTTCACTGCGAATACTGAGCCGCGACACCGAGGCAATAAAAAAATCTGCAGAGCAACTGCAACCTGTTCTCGCGCGACAGCTTGAGGGTGTTGCAAACGTGTCGATCAAGAGCTGTAGCAGTCAGATCGGTAGTGGTGCTTTGCCGATTGATTTGTTACCGAGTTGGGCGTTGGTTATTGAGCTCAACAGCCAGGACAAAACGCGAACAGCCAAATCGGCAAATGGAAAGTCAAGCCAAAGTAAGGGAGGTGGACGCCGACTTCTGCAGCTAGCTCGAAGTTTCAGACTATTACCTCTACCAATTATTGGGCGCATACATGAAGACGCGCTATGGTTTGATCTTCGTTGTATGGAAGATGAAGCTGCGTTTTTACAAAACCTGCAAGCCATCAACATCAACTCGCTTGGCTAATCATGCTGATTGCCACCGCAGGCCATGTTGATCATGGCAAGACAACGCTGATAA
>CALHRQ010000110.1 GCA_938038175.1 uncultured Granulosicoccaceae bacterium
CAATAGTGATTGCGGTCAATAAGCCCATTTGGCTATTCAATAGGAAGTTAGATTGTGCCAGAACCATAAAACCTGCGGCCAATGTGACTGTTGTGACCACAAGTGCGACGCCAACCGTGTTGAACGCGTAGCGCACCGCTGCTTCTGCATCCAGGCCTTGTTCACGCCTGGCTCTTAAATATTTACTGAGGTAATGAATGGTGTCGTCAACAACGATGCCTAAGGTCATGGCAACAACCACAGACACCGCCAGATTTACTTCGCCGACGATCATGGCCCAAACACCAAAACCCATGAGCGCTGGCGCGATATTGGGTATAAGGCTTATCAGTCCAAACTTTAAAGACTTTAGCGCAATAAGTAACACAGCACTGATTAGAATCAACGCAATCGATGTGCCGGTCAGCATGCTTACAATGTTGCGCATACTAATGTGCGTGAACATGCTGGTTGCACCGGTACTCTTAGTGGTTATTGCAGGCGTGTTCTCCTGCATCCAGGCTTCTGTCTGTTTTTCAAATGCGATCACTTCCTGTGTTGACATGGTGTCCATTGTGACCGACATTCGAGTGGTGGATTTGTCGAAGTTAATCTGGTTGTTTAAATCCAGACCATAAGGCAAGGACATTTCATAGAGCAGTAAATACTGTGCTGACAGGTCGCGAGTTTCCGGCAATTTGTAATAATCTTCATCGTCTCCATGCATGCTGCGGTTAAGGCGCCGCATAGTCTCGGTAATTGAGCTCACATGTTGCACACCATCAAGAGTCTCTACATAACGTTCAAATTTTTCTATATCGGCGAGAAACTCTGGGTTGCTGACACCACCTTCTTCTTTAGAATCAAACGAGAAATCCATTAGATACAAGCCAGAGAGCTTACTTGATACGTCATCTGTAGCTACACGAAATGGAACACTCCTATCAAAGTAATGGACGAAGATATCGTTAAGCTGATTGCGTGGTGTCATGGCAGAGAGCCCCACAATCACGACAAGCATGCCCCAAAGTAATGGCTTTTGATGTTTGATTACAAAATCTGCAAATCGCTGCATTGCAGTACTGCTGATTGGCTTCTTGGCTTTTACCTTAACTGGTAACACCGACATGAGAGCAGGTAGAAAGAAGACAGACAAAATGAATGCGAAGCCGACACCCATAGCCGTGATATTGCCAAGATCATGAAAGGGTGGTGAATCGCTGAAGTTCATACTTAAAAAGCCAATAGCGGTGGTAAGTGATGTCAGGAAGATAGGAGTGAAATTTATCCTGAGGCTTTCAATGATGGCGCTGCGCTTATCCTGACCGTTACGCATGTTCTGGAACATGGTTACGAGGAAATGAATGCAATCTGCAACCGCCAGCGTCAAAATTACGGTTGGTGCGGAAGCAGCGGGTGGAGTGAGTTTTATACCAATCCAGCCCGCTGTGCCCATGGCTGCCATGATGGACATGGCGATAACAATGACCGTACCGATCATCGCAATCGGGCTTCTGATCATGAGTAACACGCCACCTATAACAACCAGAAAGGCAAACGGCAGCAAAGAAGATGAATCGGCGATGATCGCCTCCGGAAAGGCTTGATTCATTGCAACGATGCCGGTGATCTGGAACTTGATGTCCGGATACTCCTCAGCTATCTCGGCAACCATATTGCGCGTGTATTGCATGGTGCTTTCAAGCGCTTTGGACGGATCAATAAGATCACGTTCTTCTGGTGGTAATAGCCGATCTTCATCGCTTAGCTCAGGCGGCATTTCTATGGTGATATTTACGCCGGTAACATGAGCGGAAGGCGAAAGTAGTTTTCGCACTAAAATAGGTTGATCTAAAGCTACCTGCTTTATTCGGTCGAGGTCTGCCTCACTTAACGATTCGACTTCTTCAAATAGATCGCTAACAATTAGATCATCTTGTTCAGCAACCATGTGCTGGTAGTTGCTAAGAGAATCAACTCTAATTGAATAGGGCACTTGCCATGATCTTTCGGTGAGATCCAAAATAGCAGCCATGGTTTGTTTATCGAACACGGTGCCACTTTTCGGCTCTAGCATGACAAGCATGTTGTCACTTTTTGTATAGGTCTCTTGCAGCTCGTCAAAGGCAAGCATTTGCGGGTTGTCCGGGCCAAAAAATACCCGGTAATCGTTTGTGAATGCCAGGAAGCGACCACCTGATCCAAGCGCAAGCACAGCTAAAACACTGAGCAGAATAACCAGCCAGCGATAGCGCAGTATAAGCTGTGTGTACTTGTCCAACATGGGTGATCTCCGCTAAAACTTTACTTTATTTGTGTGTAGGCACAGAAAATTTGACGACTATGTATTCTGCACCACAAGCTGGCTTGTGATTCTATTTGGTCTGACTTTCAAATAGAGTCTTGATACCTAATTGATTTAATTCATTGGCGAATAATTCTGTTTCGAACCTTGCCAGTAATTTTTTTAATCGTTTTTCTGAGTGTAGTGGTTGCCATTGCATGCCGTCCATTATCAAACAGGCTGTGCGCAGCAATACGGCATGTGTATTTTTTACACCCAGTTCGCTTAACTCGATATCCGAATTGATGATCAACTGCCCGCCATAACAGGTGGACCACAATCCAAACACGACATCCATAGGATTGAGTTGTTTGTTTTTTGGTAACTCATTATTATTTATGGCTCCCTGTACCAATTCCACTAATGTGGCCATGAGCTCTTGTTCGATGTGTTTGTGCTGAGCGAGGCTGTTTTCTGTGGCTTTAGACGTGACGCTGGCAACAGCCGTGTGTTGCAACATGTCAATATTGCAAGCACTTTGTCTGGTCCAGAGGGTATGGGCATAAACCGTTGCTACGATGCAATCACGATGATGACCGTCGAATCCTGCAGCTATTTTCATTAATTCCAAAAGCTTTGACAACGATTGATTGCACAGCTGAACCAGAAGATCTTCTCTGCAGCTAAAATGCTGATAAATGGTTCCTTTGGAATATTCTGCAAGCTCTGCTACGCGATCCATGCTCAAGCCTGGAAAGCCTTCGTCTTCAATCAGTTTTGCTGCAAGCTCAAGGAACAGGCTGTGCCTATTATCTCTTTCTCTTTGCTTGCGTGAAGTTTGCTGCATTATTAAAGTTTAGACAGTTCGTCAGAATTTGACAACCAGTTCGTCAATAAATGACTATATGTCAATATTTGCTGGCCTTGTCTTTAAAACCCAACCTTCCGAGTCCTGGAAATTTTAGTGCAGGCGTATTCAAATCAATGCCAGCGCTCAAGCCGAGCAGGTTGAGTTCAAATCCAGCTTTTGCCGACAGTAGTAAACCCGCATACCCGCCCAGCGATAATTGAACGCCCGTGCCGCTTGGTGTTTTGGCTAGCATTTGTGGCAGCGGAAGATAATCTTTACCGAGCGCAGTTGTGGGTAATTCGAGTTTCAATTCGGGTAACAGCCGACCCATATAAGCCGTGAAAGTGTTGCTGTTAGGGCCTGGCCAAACGCGATAACTATCGTTATATTCATAGTTTATTGCGGCATCGTGCAGGCGATCAATCAATGCATCTACTTCGCTGCCGCCGCGAACATCACTCAGCAGCGTTGGATGGTTGCCGTACCAGTAGGCATCCGGAACCCCACGCCTGATACGCACCGCATCGGATCCCCATCGCACGGCATAACCAATAACTTCGACCCGAGTGTAGTTGCTTTCATTCTGCTTTTTAGTCGCAAACCATGTGTGCACACCGAAGGCGCCGCGCCATCGCGCCGCTCGAGCCCCGTAAACCTGAATTACGGCTTCTGTATTGGTCGCTGCTGGAGGAGCCTGGTCACTGCTATCACGGCGTAGCTGCCACCAATCTGAATCTTGCAGCGTATTGCGCGCTATAACCATACCGGTAACGGGGAGCACGTAGAAAAATAAAACTACCAGGGCTATACGGGATAATACTGTCATTGTTTAGAGGTTTTGGGCGCTTCTTTTAGCATGAGTAATTGCTTGTCGCAGTAGCAACGCTTCTGTATTCTAATCATTAATTATTGGAAGCAGAGAACAGGGTATATGAAATTACTTCGGTTTGGCGCTAACGGGAATGAAAAGCCGGGCGCTATGGATGAAGAAGGTATTATTCGCGACATCTCAGCCCATGTTAAAGACATATCCTGCGTCAATTTGGATGATAAGGGATTACAGGCACTCAACACGGTCAATCTGTCAGAGTGTCCTGTTGTTGATCCCGGTACCCGTCTTGGGCAACCTGTCTCAGATGTACGAAAAGTGGTCTGCATTGGATTAAATTACTCAGACCATGCCAAAGAAGCCGGCATGGATATTCCCGCAGAGCCTGTCCTGTTCATGAAAGCTGACACCGCGCTTTCAGGCCCCAACGACAACGTCGTCATTCCGCATCGCAGTACCAAGCTCGATTGGGAAGTAGAGCTGGGTATAGTTATTGGTAAAACTGCGCGCTATGTCGATGAGGCCAATGCAATGGATTACATTGCGGGGTTTTGTGTGGTTAATGATGTATCCGAACGTGCCTTTCAAATTGAAGGAACTGGTCAGTGGGTTAAAGGTAAAAGCCATGACAGCTTCTGCCCTTTTGGACCTTATCTCACAACTAAAGACGAAATCGCTGATGTACAGTCACTCGACTTGTGGCTTGATATTGATGGCAAGCGTGTTCAATCTGGCAACACCAATACCATGATTTTTTCGGTTGCTCATATAGTAAGTTATGTCAGCCAGCATATGACGTTGCGTGCCGGGGACCTCATTCCCACCGGTACGCCACCAGGAGTTGGTATGGGGCTCAAGCCCCAGCGCTGGCTCAAAGCAGGCGAGGTTATGACAGTGGGGATTGCGGGGCTTGGTGAGATTCAGCAAAAAGTGGTCACCATGGACGAATACACTGCTTAAGTCTTTAAAGTGATCTTAATCATTACAATCGGCATGAAGCCATCATGCCAGCAACTTTTCTTTACCAACAATAAAAGGCTTGGTTAAGCGTGAGTAAACCCAAGAAACTACGCAGTACAGAGTGGTTTGGTAAGCAGGATAAAGATGGCTACGCGCACCGGAGCTGGATGAAAAATCAGGGCTTGCCTCACCATATGTTCGATGGTCGGCCGGTGATTGGAATTTGTAATACCTGGTCCGAACTCACTCCCTGTAATGGCCACCTTCGAGAGTTGGCTGATCGTGTTAAGCGTGGCGTATATGAAATGGGTGGTTTCCCGGTTGAGTTTCCCGTTACCTCACTTGGCGAAACCCTCATGCGGCCCACAGCGATGTTGTTTCGCAATTTAGCCAGTATGGATGTTGAGGAGTCAATTCGTGCTAATCCGCTTGATGCTGTTGTTCTACTTGTGGGCTGTGACAAAACTACGCCAGCGCTACTGATGGGCGCAGCCAGCTGTGATCTGCCCACGATGGTGGTGTCAGGTGGCCCCATGCTTAATGGGCGTTTTCGTGGTGAGCGTATTGGTTCTGGCACACATGTGTGGAAGTTTGATGCCATGGTCAAATCGGGGGAACTCACCAAAGAAGAATTCATGGAGTCAGAGTCTTGTATGTCGCGTTCGGTCGGGCATTGCATGACCATGGGCACGGCATCTACTATGGCTTGTATGGTCGAAGCGCTTGGGATGGGCATGCCGGGCAATGCTGCAATTCCAGCGGCTGATTCGCGTCGTAAAGTACTTGCTCATATGGCCGGCAGGCGTATTGTCGAGATGGTCTCCGAAGACCTTGTCCCATCAAAAGTACTTACACGAGAGGCATTTGAGAATGCGATCAAGGCCATTGGTGCTATCGGCGGTTCAACTAACGCTGTGGTGCATTTGCTCGCTATTGCAGGCCGGATAGGTGTAGAGCACACGCTTGATGACTGGGATAGCGTCGGGCGTGATGTACCTTGCCTCGTGAATCTGATGCCTTCCGGTGAATTTTTAATGGAAGATTTTTATTACGCCGGTGGTCTGCCTGTCGTACTGCGAAAACTTGGTGAAGCAGGCTTACTGCATAAAGATGTACTAACCGTAAACGGAAAAAGCATATGGGATAACGTTTCAGAGGCAAGAAACGAAGATGCAAAGGTGATTTTTGACACCGCCAAACCATTTAAAGAACAAGGCGGTCTTGTCGTGCTACGTGGAAACCTGGCTCCCAACGGCGCCATACTGAAACCCTCTGCTGCGTGTGAAACATTACTTCAGCACACAGGCAAAGCAGTAGTATTTGAAGATATAGAAGACTACAAGGTTCGTATAGATTCTGACGATCTAGACATCGATGCCAAATGTATCATGGTGCTTAAAAATTGTGGTCCACGTGGCTACCCTGGTATGGCTGAGGTTGGCAATATGGCTTTACCCGCCAAGCTACTTAAAGAGGGCGTCACCGACATGATTCGCATCTCCGATGCCAGGATGAGTGGCACAGCTTATGGCACTGTAGTCCTGCATGTAGCGCCCGAAGCCGCTGTGGGTGGACCTTTAGCCTTGGTTCAATCAGGTGATCAAATTACACTGGATGTTGCAGCTCGAATTCTGCGCCTGGAGATCAGTGATGCAGAAATGGCAGATCGGAAAGAGCGTTGGAAACCCAGCCATCCACAAACAACGCGTGGTTATGTCAAGCTTTATCAAGAGTCGGTTTTGCAGGCTGATGAAGGTGCTGACCTGGATTTTTTGCGTGGTGGTAGTGGTGCTCCTGTGCCGCGCGAAAGTCACTAATTGTCAAAACGCCAATCTCGGTGGTCGTTGTTCAGTGCGGTAGCAGCGCCTTTATCAACTGCAGTATTAATTCAATCAGGAAAACAATTCATGTCAGAAAAAAAACAGCGTGTCGGTTTCATTGGCCTGGGAGCCATGGGTGTAGGAATGGCCAGCAATGTGATCAGTAAAGGCTACCCGCTTGGTATCGTCGCTAACCGCCGTCGCGAACCTGTAGAGCGTTTACAAGGCTTGGGAGCAACTGAATACAGCACACCAAAAGAGTTGGCTGAAAACAGCGATGTTGTGATTTTATGTGTAACGACTTCCGACGTTGTCGAGGACATTGTACTGGGTGATCAAGGTTTATTAGCCGGCGAGCACGGGTCCTTTATGCTTATAGATTGTGGGACCTCACAGCCACAATCAACGATGATGTTAGGCAAAAAGCTTGCTGAAAAGGGTTGCTCCATGATGGATGTACCTTTGGGCCGTTCAGCCGCAGCTGCTGAAGCTGGTACTTTGAACATGATGGCCGGTGGCAGTAAAGAAGACTTTGATCTTGCTAAGCCGTTGTTGGAGACCATGTCCGAAAACCTATTCCATGTTGGTGATCTGGGTGTGGGACACAAGCTGAAGTTAATCAACAATGGTTATTCTATGTCGGTAGCGTGCCTCATAGCAGAGTCGGTTAATATTGCTGAAAAGTCTGGTGTGGACTTGAAGCTGCTTTACGATGTGATGGCTGCGGGTCCAAATAGAAGTGACTTTTTTGATTGGGCAATGGCTGGCCCACTGACAGGCGATGAAAGCAAATTGCAGTTTTCCCTGGCAAATGGTTGTAAAGACATGCGCTACTTTAATGAAATGGCAGTGGCTAGCGGTGTAAAGCCGCTTCTGCCAGGCAGTGGTCAATCCATGCTTGAGGCTGTCGTTGATGATGGGCACGGTGAGGACACTGTTCCTGCATTGATCCGTCATTGGAA
Organism: uncultured Granulosicoccaceae bacterium; assembly: GCA_938038175.1. Lineage (GTDB taxonomy): Bacteria > Pseudomonadota > Gammaproteobacteria > Granulosicoccales > Granulosicoccaceae > Granulosicoccus. Next base: position 7,685 of record CALHRQ010000110.1, read on the forward strand.
AGCTAAGGCTTAAAGCTGCTATGGACAAAACACCGAAACCAATAGTCTGGTTAAAGGACGACAGTAGTTCGCAACCCCTATTGCAGCTGGATACCGCCGACAATGTCGCTGTTGCATTGCGAGCAATAAAAGCCAACGAGCAGCTAGGAGAGTTGACTGTGGCATCGATGGTGCCGAAGGGACACAAAATCGCTTTAACTGCGATCGGATCCGGTGAGCGTATTGTTAAATATGCTCAAACCATTGGTATTGCAACAGAAGCCATTGCTGCAGGTGATCATATTCACTCTCATAACCTGGCCTTTATCGATAACGAT
>CALHRQ010000111.1 GCA_938038175.1 uncultured Granulosicoccaceae bacterium
TTTGATGCGATAAAGGCAGCGGTTTTTGGTGACGGGCATTTTCTTGGTGCACAACATACAATGGAAGCCATGCAGCGAGATTACTTTTGGCCAAGTACGCTAAGTGATCGCCAACAGCCTGCCGTCTGGCAAGAGGCTGGTTCGCTTGATATGTGGCAACGTGCTAACGTTAAAGCACAAGAGATTTTAAACAAAGATAGGCCGGTATATGTAGAACCCAATACCGATCAACGTATACGCGAGCAACTTAATATACTGCTGCCAGAATAATGGCCACATCAGATTTTCGTCGAACGAAATAAAACGCTGCTGTGAAGGTTCCGGCTGTAGTTTGTAATCAACCAGTTGCGATTCCAGCAGCTGGCGGTGTGACTTTTTAGAATATGTGCGGGCACTGTAGTCAGCCCTTACAACCGCGACAGCATCGACCCATCCCATTGTAATTGCGGCGAAAGAATCGTTAAAGTACTTGAATTGTCGTGCACATCAAATAGTAATACAAATATCTTCAATAATTGCATTATACTTGCATATGAAAATACTTTACAACTATATTAGTTGATATGACAACCAACTACTCAACACCTATTCTGCGCACGCTGCGAGCAAGCGCATTTATTGATGAACGAATCACAGGTGCACTATCAGCGGTTCACGGAGTATCCTTACGAGATACCATGCTGATGCTGTATGTGAAAAATGCCCCAGGTTCGAAGCTTAGTCGCATCGAACTGGCCAAACGCTTGTGCGTCAGCCCGTCGACAGTCACACGCACAACTAACCCTCTGGAAAAGATCGGGCTAATTGGTCGCGAAGCAGACAATCGAGATGCACGCTTGTCTTATGTAGTGCTAACACCCACTGGTGCGAAGCTTCTAAAAAATACGGAAAAGACACTGGAGCAACTATCGGGTGATTTTTTAACGCCTAAGTTAACAGAGAAAGAGCTATTGCAGCTTGCCCAATTGCTGGGCAAGCTAACAAGTGATTTTCCTGGAAACAACACCCAGGCGTAGATTCGCTTCAAAGCAACTCAACTTTTTTGCGTATTTTTTGTAAGGCTTCTTTTCATATCTAAGGGCAACGGCTAGTTGCCCATAAATTTCTAAGGGCAACGGCTAGTTGCCCTTAACCTTCCGCCTGTACATACCCTGTGCTATGCGATCGATGACCATTGCACATAACAAAATAGCCAGACCACCCAGCAAACCTTGCCCTTTAGCAGCATATTGAAGCGCTTCAAGTATCAGTGCACCAAGACCCTCAGCACCAATCAATGATGCGATAACGACCATAGACAGAGACATGAGTATGGTTTGATTAATGCCCGTCATAATTGAAGGCATTGCCAAGGGTAGTTCAACATTCGTTAATAACTGCCATTTAGAACACCCAAACGCGACTGCAGCCTCTTTTGTGGATTCTGGTACGCCACGCATACCGAGCGCGGTTAGTCGAATAACCGGTGGCATCGCAAAAATCAGTGTGGCCAGAACGCCCGGTGGTTTACCCGTTCCAAAAAACGCAATGATTGGAATGAGATAAACGAACGCAGGCATGGTCTGCATAAAATCAAGCACAGGTTCAGCGAACGAATAAGCACGTTTTGATTTACCAAACCAGATACCCAATGGTATGCCAATAATAATACACAAGGCCGCACCCGCACCAATCAAGGCAACCGTGATCATTGATAGTTCCCACAGCCCCATAAAGGCAAGATAAGCAAGCGCTATCGCAGTGAATGCAGCAACTCCAGGTCCAGCCAGCCGCAGTGCCATAACGACAATAACGATCATGACCACAGGCCATGGGGTTTCAATCAGAACAATTTCTAGCCCATCGAGTACTTTTCTGATACCCAAGGTAATACCATTAAAAACATGACTGAAATTAACCGCTAGCCAATCAAAACCTCTATCCCCTATTTTTGCCAAATAAGAGAAGAGTTCACGCTTAATGGGGAATTCAGTTATTGTCAATTTGCCGCCTAAAAACCCACCAGTCAACGCACTTAATTTTCCATCAGGATCCGCAACTGTAAATCGGAATAATGTGAGTGGCCATATTGCCACAAGCAAAAACACGCCCCACCACACACTCGGTTTACTGACACCAGACGGAACGGAAGGGTTAGCACGCCACTTCAGGTACTGTTTTTCATAAGTTCGGTTAGCAAGAAAGCCTTCCAGTAACTTAACCACCAAAAGAATAGCCAATCCTGTAAGAAGGATGCTCAATGCTTCAGTAGAAGCCAGGTCTGCTTTCTCTTTAGCTTCAGCAGCAACCCGTTTCAGATTGTCAGCAATTTTAAGTTTGGCATCAGCATCAGCCTGGTCACCTGCTGCTACCAGTTCTTTCGCCTGCTGCTCACGGCGAGCGATATTTGCAAGCAGCTTTTCGTAACGGGCTAATTGATCTGCACCCAGCTCCCCCCATAAACCTCGCCCAATCTGTACCAAAGCAAAAAGCTCTAGGACCAGAAAGGTCCAAAAAAATCCCCAGGCGCCACGCATCGCTCCCCAAAGGGGACCGCAAAGGGCTGCCATCATGTTCCATGAAAATGCAAAGCCGTTAGTGCCTTGTATTTTGGCAAACTCTTTGGAATAGTAGTTTTCGTTAGTTTGTACAAATTCTGCAACAGAAGATTCGAGGGACTTGGGTCCGGACTCGAGGCCATTGTCATTCATGCCTTACCTCCTTGAATACCTTTTAATAACCTTGATTTTGTTATTACACCAACATCGTTTTTAGCATCGTCTTGAATCACAATTGGATGTTCTGTGGTGGTTGCGATGTCAATCAGTTGATCCAGGTCAGTGCCATCTGCTGCGCGCGGGCAGCTGGATAATTCAATACCGGCAGCATCATCGGAATCCATTGGCTGCATAATAGAACGTGCAAATACCAGCTTTAACTTTGAAATTCCTTCAACGAAATCTTTAACATAATCATCTGCCGGATTAGTCACGATCTCTTCTGGTGTGCCTACCTGAACGATACGCCCATCTTTCATAATCGCGATTCGATGACCAATACGAATCGCCTCATCAAGATCGTGCGTTATAAAGACGGTTGTTTTGTTTAATTCATTCGACAGGGCCATAAATTGATCTTGCAATTGCCTGCGAATAAGGGGGTCGAGCGCAGAAAAAGGCTCATCCATCAACAATACTGCAGGATCAGACGCCAGTGCTCTGGCTAGACCTACGCGTTGTTGCATACCACCAGAGAGTTCTCTTGGAAAACGATCTTCATAGCCGTCAAGATTCACCATATTCAAACACTTTTGAGAAACTTCCCAACGTTTGGACTTTGGCTCACCACGAACTTGTAAAGGGAAACCCACATTGTCTCTAACCGTGCGATGCGGGAGCAAAGCCATGTGCTGAAAGACCATGCCGATATGCATTGCGCGCATTTCTCGCAGTGCATCGCCACCAAGCGAGAGCATATCCTTTCCAAGAACAGAGATTTCACCAGCAGTAGGCTCAATCAAGCGATTTAAGTGCCGTACCATGGTGGATTTGCCAGAGCCAGACAACCCCATTACACAAAAAATCTCACCCCTTGTTACAGTGAACGAACAATCTGCAATACCTACTACACAGCCAAATTCATCCAGCACTTCTGGCTTACTCAAACCCCTCTGGATTACAGCTTGCATGGCTTCATCGGCACGATCGCCGAATATCTTCCACACATTCTTCAATATAATTACATCTTCAGCCACTGTAGTGTCTCCGATAACAACATGAAACTATGCGATATATCAGCCATGGCCGATTGAATTTCCAAGTCAAATCTCTGCGCTTATGTTCGCTTTCTTCGTCAGAAAAGCGTCGATAATAGAGTCAAAAAAAAGATTTACCTTCAAAAAATATCAGCAAAAAAAAGGGGTATGTCTCCATACCCCACTTAGTGTTCGCATCAATACTTGATCGTCGTTACAAGGCGATCGGAACGATGCAAGAACTGCTTTTCAATAATTCAGCTTTACACCAAATTACTGTAACCAGCCATCTACAATATCACCGTTTTCTGCAACCCATTTGGCGGCAAATTCAGCTGGATCCTGCTTTTCAACAACCAAGGCAAAAGTCATTGCTGATACAACACTGGTATCCAGATTGACATTAGCCAGCATAGCTGCAGCTTCAGGCTGATCAGTTTCTAGAGACGCTGCATAGTGGATGTGCAAACGCGCAGTATTCCATGCAACAGCAGCATCTGATTTTTCCAGCCATTCTGGATCATCAGTTGGTTGTATGACATTCCACTTGGCTTCGTCGTACGCAGGCTCTTTTAAGATAACAAGCTCGTGCAAAGCGAACATGTGGTGTGGCGTGTAGCAGAAAAATACGATGTCCTTGTCTTGCGCAACAGCATTGTCAACTTCGGCCAATGCCAAGGTTTCATCCATCTCTTTTAATGACATGGTTTGGTCGTAGCCATATGACTTGGCACGCACTTTTTCTACGTTAGTGGAAGCCCAACCAGCAGCACCAATCCAAATCTCACCTTTGCCATCACCATCTGTATCAAAGTTTTTCGCCATTTCCGGATCTGTCAGGTCTGACAGGTCAGAGATACCGGTTCGTTCAGCAGTGCCTTTTGTTACACACATAGCCTGATCGCCAGCGACTCCGTTAGGGTTCATACGAACTGTTTGCTTTTCCTGAACAAATTTGTTGTTCAAGTTGGTTTGGTTTGGCAACCAAACTTCGGGATGCACGTGCATCGCACCAGTATCCATTGCTTCAAATACAACCGGGTTTGTGCCGTTTTGAAGTTCAACTTCAAGACCCAGGTTTTCTTCCATTGCAACTTTTAGTACGTGTGCGGTAGCAAGTACTGAAGGCCAGTTAGGAACACCGATAACAACATCTGCAGCCTGAACGCTCATGCTGCCAACAGACATAGCTGTACCGGCACAAGCCATTGAAATTAACTTACGAAGTTTCATTTTTTGTATCCTCAAATTAGGATCACCTGCGAACAAGTGGCCCAGGGTATAGGCAAGAAGCCGTCGACAAGTTTACGTAAATTGGTGAAAAATTCAACATACAGTTGATCTGGGAATGCCATTTGGAGCACTATTCGATTCTAATTTAGGTGCTTGATTCACACTTTAACGTACTGATTTAGTGCGACAGAGACGAGCTGTGGACTTTATGGAAATGGTAAGTTTTGAAATTATGATTGTCGCATACAGCTAAGAAAATCAAGCCAAAGCGACTACTAATACCGCTTCATAGGCGCGCCCGCTATAAATTAAGCCGGTTTTTGCAAGCCAGAATAATTATCGCCCTCCAGGTTCATGTGACGAGCAACAATACTGACTATACCTTCGCGAAATTCATATTGCCGAAGTGCCAACGCAAACGTATCATCTTAACAACGCTTTACCGCATAGCGTTTTTTCAGCCGCTGATTACTCAATCTGAGCCAATGTAAATTATGAGTACGAACCAAAAAACCTGGGGTATCAACAACGATTACGCGCCACTTAAATCAGTTTTGCTGGGCGTACCAGAATATTTTCGCTGGGTTGAGGCTGGAGCACTCATTGCACGAACACTTGATAACGCGGAAAAAACGGGTGTTAAGTTTGATCTGCAAACAGCTATGTCACAACACGCAGAAATGGTGTCGATCTACGAAGAGAACGATGTTGAATGTCAGTACCTGAAATCAGACCCTGTTTTGCACCGTAACTTTTTCGCAAGAGACAGTTCAGCCATGACCCCATGGGGTGCATTGATCTGTCATATGCAACTAAAAGTCAGGCGGGCGGATTACGTTACCGCGATCCAGTTTTATCAGGAAAACAATATTCCTATTTGGCAGTACGCTACTGCAGGGCACTTCGAAGGCGGAGACTTTGTCATCATTGAGCCAGGCAAAGTGTTAATTGGCTATTGCGGGGAACGTTCAGAAAAAGCCGGTGCTGAGCAAGTCGCTGACTTTGTTCGTGCCGAAGGCTGGGAAGCTTTGACAGTTCCCATTAGCCGAGAGTTTGTTCATATGGACGGATTGGTTGTTCCATTAGACGACAAATTACTTGTCGCATGTATTGATGCTCTAGAACCCTGGGTAGTAGATCAACTGAGATCATGGGGTTTTTCGTTTGTCGATGTACCTTATGTTGAGGCCAAAAACTTAGGGGTTAATCTCGTGGCGCTAGGCAACGGCAAAGTCTTGTCCATGAAAGGTGCCTCCAGTCTTAATGAGAATATGCGAGCGCTGGGTTATGAAGTGTATGACCCCGATATGTCTATGTTTACACTTGGTGGTGGTGGTGTGCATTGCCTCTGCCAGGCATTGTGTAGAGATGATATTGATTAAACAGGCTTGGAGCGTGCCGCCACTGATTGACTTGCGACACACAACAATTCAAACAATATATTTGCGCCCACCAATGCAGTTGAACCCGACTGATCAAACGAGGGAGCAACCTCAACCATATCAGCACCAATAACATTCATCCCTGCACAACCACGTATTAGTAATTGTGCTTCAAGAGAAGTCAGTCCACCGATCTCAGGTGTGCCCGTACCTGGTGCAAAGGCAGGATCAAGGCTGTCAATATCAAAGCTGATATAAGTTGGACCATCACCAACAACACGACGCGCTTCTTCCAGCGCTGCATCAACACCCAATTTATAAAATTCATCCATGTACATCACTCGCATACCACTGTCGTGACTGAATTTCCATAAATCCAGATCATTCACTGAACCACGAATCCCGATTTGTATTGTGCGTTTTGGATCCAGTAAGCCCTCTTCAACCGCACGGCTGAATGGCGCACCATGGTGAAATTTCGACCCCATGTAATCATCGCCGGTATCGCAATGAGCATCAATATGCACCATACCAATGGGCCCGTCCTTAGCAAGCGCGCGAAATATTGGCAATGACACGGAATGATCGCCACCTACAGCCAGTGGTAGAATGCCTTTGTGTACAACTCTATCGAAAGTACGCTGAATAGCATCATGGCTTGCAGTCAACTCAAACGGAGAAGGCACCCATGCATCACCAATATCGGCGACCGCGCACAGTTCATACGGACTGACACCGGTTGCCTGATTTTTCATGCGCACCAGTGTTGACTGGTTACGCACTTCACGCGGCCCATGTCTGGATCCCGGTCGGTTGGTCACTCCACCATCGAAAGGCACACCAATAAGCCCGATATCCACCTCACCTTTTTTAAGGTTATCGATATCCTCTTTCCATGGAGCACGAAAGAACGTCGGTATGCCCACATAACGGGCACGAGCCATAGGGTCGTCCATTTCTGGAAATTTATTATCAGACATATGCACCCCAAATACCTTTAGAATTTGAGTGGCAGTGTATCCTTGATGGCAGGAAGTCGCTAGTGTTGGAGTTTATAAATATGGATTATTCAAATATAAATATACGCTTGGCTACTGATGCTGATCTGACTACTATTACAAACTGTGCTCAAAAAGCCTATGCACATTACGTACAACGGATGAACAAGAAGCCTGCGCCGATGGTTGCTGACTTTGTCTCGCTGATTAAAAAAAAACATGTTCATATTGCCGTGCTGGATGGCCAGTTTTTAGGCTATGTGGTGTTTTTCAAACAAGGAGATACAATTCAACTTGAAAACGTTGCAGTCGAACCGGCCATTACTCGCAATGGCATTGGCAAACAATTGATTAATTTTGTGGAAGATGCAGCCCGTAATGCCGGCATTGCAAGAGTTGAACTTTATACCAATGAGATGATGACTGAAAATCTCCTCCTGTACCCAAAGCTTGGCTACATTGAAATTGATCGACGCAATGAGGCCGGGTTTAATCGAGTGTATTTTTTAAAACGGCTAAGTTGAAAATCCATTAACTACTAAATTGCCCGCTAGCTACTGGGCACCATTACAGCTACACCAGCACCGCTACCCTTGTACCGCTACCCTAGTAACGCTACCCTACGTTGAGATTATATTCTTATCAGGGTTTGGCAAATAGGCAAAGCTATCATCGAATTATGAACATGCCGCTGTTCGATACATGAGCCTTTATACCAGTTTATGCACCGCAGATTGTCAGCCCTTAATGATGACTTTATACCCATCGCTACCGCATAAAAAATTCACGTGATATTTTATTGATATCGGCTGGCATAAGCACACAACATTTCATACAAAATATTCGCCCCCAACACCGCAGTATTACCTGATGTATCATAAGGCGGTGACACTTCCACAAGATCAGCGCCAATAATATTTAAGCCATAGGTTCCACGCACAATTTCGAGACCTTGATGCGATGTTAAACCACCGGGTTCAGCTGTGCCCGTACCGGGCGCGTAGGCCGGGTCGAACGAATCAATATCGAATGAAATATACAGTGGATGATCTTGCATCTGCTCTCGGACTTCCGCCATCAGCGGCGCTAAAGATTTATACCAGATATCTTCTGCCTGCACCACTCGAAAGCCTTGCTGCCTAGACCATTCAAAATCATCTACAGCATAGCCGGTAGCACGCAAGCCTATTTGCGCAACTTTTTGCGGATTAACCAACCCTTCTTCAACCATTCGTCTGAACGGTGTACCATGTGCAATCTGCTCACCGAACATATGTTCATTGATATCTGCGTGAGCATCAATATGAAGAACACCCACTGGCCCATAGCGTTTTGCCATTGAACGGATGATGGGCAGCACCAAAGTATGATCACCACCTAATGTAAATGGTGCGACTTCATGTTGGTTTATCTCATCATAAAATCGCTCGATAATATCCACACTTTTTTTAAGATCAAAGGTATTGATGGGGACATCTCCAATATCTGCCACTTGAATATAATCAAATGGTGAGAGTTCCGTTTTCATATTGTAGGGACGGATCATGGATGATTCCTGACGAATTTGCCGGGGACCAAACCGTGTACCAGAACGATGTGATGTACCGATGTCCAGCCCGATTCCAACAAAACAGGCGTCCAGACCTTTTGCTCCCTCTTGCGAAGGTAAGCGCATCATCGTACTCGGTCCGGAAAATCGAGGCATCTCGTTGCCACCTAATGGCTGGTTAAATGTCATGTTCTGTCTCTAATTAATAAATGTGTGTTCAAATTGCGGGCTGCTACATCGGCAGTTCAACAACGCGTCCATCACGCAATACATCATCACCACAGTGTAATGTAATTGCCTGCCCAATATCCCAATGGGCTTTTTCCAACATACCCAACGCAACATTGCAATTTAAACGTGGTGACCAAATCGCAGTAGACACCGCTCCTGCATACTGCTCTTCTACCTGAAGCGGCCAGGTTGATGAACAAGGTGGACAGGGATCACCACCGAAAACCACTCCGCGAACCTGTCTGACAGGGCCAGCGTTTTTAATCGCATGCAACGCGCTCTTACCAATGTAATCCAAAGAACTATCGAAACAACAATACTGTTCAAGCGCACATTCCAATGGGTTATTTTCACGTGTAATTTCGTTACCATAGGACAATAGGCCGCCTTCAACGCGTTCGATCAAGTTTGGCGAGCCCGGTGCAACATCCAGATCTTCGCCTGCTGCCCACAACGCATCCCACAAGGACAAACCCAGTTTGCTGTCGTTCAGGTAGATTTCAAACCCACCCTGGCGACTGTAACCCGAACGAGCAACGATCATGGGATGACCATTGAATTCAAGCTCAGAAAATCGGAAAAAACGTATCTCAGATACAGCATCACCAAACACGCGCGCTATTAGTTGTTCGGCTTTGGGGCCCTGTACAGCCAAGGGCGAAACATCCGGCTCATCAATCTGTACTGACAAATTTAAACCAATGGCCAATCCCTTGGCCCACAGCAGGACATCTGAATCAGCAATCGACAACCAGTAATGATCTTCAGCAAGCTTTAATAAAACTGGATCGTTTATCAAACCCGCTTTATCATCTATTAGTGGTACATACAAACACTGACCAACCTGAGCTTCTCGGCAATCACGTGGTGTCATCATCTGCACCAATCTGGCAGCATCCGGACCTTTTATTTCAACCTGTCGCTGACAACTGACATCCCACAACTGCACATGCTCACGTAAATGCCAATAGTCTTCCTGTGTGGATCGCCCAAAGCCTTTTGGAAGAACCGTATGGTTAACGATCGAATAATCGGAGACACCTAGTGCTTCTAGTCGAGGGGTGTACGGGGTAGATCGTAAGCGACGGGATACCGCAAGTTTTGCAAGTACGGGTTGTTTTTTCATGTTTTCTGAGGCGATTGTTACAAACTCATTATCGACATCTAGTATATTGCGTATTGCTGACTTCGCATTACAAGCTATTATCCTAAATGCATTAACCAGAAACCCAAACAGAATAAGCCTGTGGTGACATCATGATTGGCACATGACAACGATCTGAAGTCTCGTTCAACTCCAGCCTTACAACAATTTCCTGCAGTGTATCGACGGTTACAGATAATGAGTTAGATTCATCTTCTGCTGAAGCATTGCGCGATTCGAAATACTCCGCACATTGAAATACAAGCTCATATTGTGCATTTTCAACCCAAATAACCTGTTCCTCTATCCGCCCATGTTCTGATGCGATTACGTTAAACAACTGCTGACGATTGTTATCGCTATCTGTTAAATAACAGCTGACCGCTATATAAGCCGCATGATCACCAATAACAGAATCCAGTACGTGGGAGCTTATTTTAATCATGTATTAATATTGTCAATTAAGCGTTAGCGTACCTGTCAATTCGCAATCGCTAGTAGGCTTGAACCTGATTTTGCTAATTTGGCCATGGCACAAATGAACAAGGGCTTAGGGCAAGGACCTAACCCTGCTACCTAAACCCCTGTTTTATTCTAACGGAATTGACCTTTACATGTTAATCGGCCAACGTTACTGCCAACTTTTTACCAGCTCATCATAATCAATGGTTTCTGGTGTTGGTTTTTCATTGGCCAGTTTAGCTTTTGGTGCTCCAGGCTGACTCAGCCAAAATTCAGGGTCTTTCTCTTCGTTGAGTTTTGGACCGATATCACCTTGAATGCCTGCACGTTCCAAACGAGACAGCACCTTCTCTTGCGCTTCACATAAGGCATCCATCGCTTCTTGTGGTGATTTAGCACCAGATGACGCATCACCTATGTTCTGCCACCACAACTGAGCAAGCTTTGGATAATCAGGTACATTGGTACCGGTAGGGGACCACTGCACACGTGCTGGCGAGCGATAGAATTCAATCAAGCCACCCAGTTTTGATGCTCGATCAGTAAAGCTCTGATCCTGGATAGTACTTTCTCGAATAAACGTCAGACCCGTGTGGGCCTTCTTGAGATCAACCGTTTTGGACACAACAAACTGTGCATACAGCCAGGCAGCTTTTGCTCGCGCAACTGGTGTTGATTTCATTAAAGTCCATGAGCCAGCGTCCTGATACCCAAGCTTCTGGCCTTCTTCCCAATATGCACCATGCGGGCTTGGTGCCATACGCCATTTGGGAGAACCATCATCTTCTACAACCGGTATACCCTCCTTAACCATATCGGCGGTAAACGCTGTGTACCAAAACATCTGTTGTGCAATTGCACCTTGTGCCGGCACAGGACCAGCTTCACCAAACACCATACCGGCAGCTTCTGGTGGTGCATAGTTTTGCAGCCAATCAATGTATTTAGTGATTGAGTAAACAGAAGCCGGACCATTGGTATCACCACCGCGGGCAACACAAGAACCTACCGGTTGGCTATTTTCGTTAACTCGAATACCCCATTCATCGACAGGCAAACCATTAGGCTCTCCTTTGTCACCGTTCCCTGCCATGGATAACCATGCGTCGGTAAAACGCCAGCCTAGTGAAGGATCTTTTTTGCCATAGTCCATATGGCCATAAACTTTCTGACCGTCAATTTCTCGCCCGGTGAAAAATTCGGCTATGTCTTCGTATGCTGACCAATTGACCGGTACACCTAAATCGTAGCCGTACTTGGCTTTGAAATCAGCTTTGTTTTTATCATCGGAGAACCAGTCGTAGCGGAACCAGTAAAGGTTGGCAAATTGCTGATCCGGCAGTTGATACAACTTGCCATCAGGGCCAGTAGTAAACTCAATTCCGATAAAATCGTCGATATCGAGTGTGGGTAGTGTGACATCAGCGCCCTCACCTGCCATCCAATCTGACAAAGGCCTGGCTTGCTGATATCGCCAGTGTGTTCCTATCAAGTCAGAGTCATTGATGTAGGCATCGTAAATGTTTTCGCCCGATTGCATTTGTGTTTGCAGCTTTTCAACGACATCGCCTTCACCAATAAGATCGTGAGTAATATTGATACCCGTGATAGCAGTAAAGGCAGGTGCCAGTACTTTTGATTCGTACTCGTGCGTTGTGATTGTTTCAGATACAACCTTTATATCCATACCTATAAATGGCTTTGCCGCATCAACAAACCATTGCATTTCCGCTTTTTGCTCAGCATCACTGAGTACGGACAAGCCATTTATTTCGTCAGCCAGAAACTTCTCGGCCGCCGCCATATCCGCATTGGCAGCACTAACGCTGCCTAGCGATATCATTACCGCTATTGCTATGTTGGTTTTTCTTATACTTTCCATAATCCTCTTCCTCCGGTTTTAAAAAAAAGCACTAGACAAAACAAAATACAAAAATCGCATACAATACTGAGACGCCCAATGCCCACCATAAATTACTACCAACCAGACCTAACCAGGCAAGGTTGATAAACGCACTACCCAGTAACGATAAAAACAGGCGATCACCTCGTGTTGTTTCAAATCTTAAGATGCCCACACGAGGCCCGCCCCCGGGTTTTATTGCCTCCCAAATACTCATAAGTAACAGCAAAGACACAATAACAACAAAAAAAAATGCTGTCGGTTTAGTCCAAGCCATCCAGGATAAGTCCATAGAACTACCTATATTTATCAACAATTACGCAAACAATGAAATCATACACGTCCAAGCGCAAAACCCCTGGCGATATAGTTACGCACAAAATAGATAACCAAAATACCCGGGATAATTGTCAAAACACCAGCCGCGGCCAAAACGCCCCAATCGAACCCTGATGCTGACACGGTACGCGTCATAGTGGCGGTTATCGGCTTTGCATTGGTAGCCGTAAGCGTACGCGCCAACAATAATTCTACCCAGGAAAACATGAAACAGAAAAAAGCGGCTACACCAATACCAGAAGCAATCAGCGGCATAAATATTTTTACAAAAAAGCGAGGAAACGAATAACCGTCAATATAGGCTGTTTCATCTATTTCTCGCGGCACACCAGACATAAAGCCTTCGAGTATCCATACCGCTAAGGGCACGTTGAAAAGACAATGCGCAAGTGCTACTGCAATATGGGTATCAAACAAACCAAATGCGGAATACAACTGGAAGAATGGCAGTGCAAACACCGCAGGTGGCGCCATTCTATTGGTGAGCAGCCAGAAAAATAAATGTTTATCGCCCAGAAAGCGGTAACGGCTGAACGCATAAGCCGCTGGCAGTGCCACGCTCACTGAGATCACCATATTAAGCACCACATAAATAGTCGAATTAATATAGCCGTTGTACCAGGAAGGGTCGGTGAATATAACTTGATAGTTCCGCAAGGTAAATTCCTGCGGCCACAGAGTAAAAGTAGAAAGAATTTCCTGGTTGGTCTTAAAGCTCATATTGATGAGCCAATAAATAGGCAACATCAAAAACACGATATAAAATGTAGGTAGTAGCCATCTCAGGCTTACACCCTTACGTAAGGACGATCGGCCAGTGGTGCTGATACTCATCGATCCGTCTCCACCGACCTATCTGGCTGATCAATACCAATGTTGTTCATTACCGTAAAAAAGACATAACAAAGCAGCAGAATAATCAGAAAATAAATAATGGACATTGCCGCAGCAGGACCCAGATCGAACTGCCCGGTCGCGGTTTTTACAAGATCTATTGACAGGAAAGTTGTGGAGTTACCAGGCCCTCCTCCGG
>CALHRQ010000112.1 GCA_938038175.1 uncultured Granulosicoccaceae bacterium
ACATCAGCTAGCCTTTGCAGAATGTCGGGCACGTTTTCAAGTTCGGGCCAGTTGTATTGAATATTTTGGCGTGTTGTAAAATGCCCATAGCCCTTGTCATAGTCGCGGGCGATACCGCCTAAGGTGCGAAGCTGGTCAGAAGATAGTAGGCCATAGGGAATGGCCACGCGTAACATATAAGCATGGCGCTGGTAATAAAGGCCATTGCGTAAGCGTAGTTGCTTGAACTCATCTTCGTCAATCTCTTTAGCCAGGTATCGCTCTACCTGAGCGCGAAATTCATTGACGCGTGTTTGTACAAAGGCCTTATCTGTTTCTGTGTACTGATACATAATCAGGCGGCTCGATTGTCTTTTGCTGATTGCTCGGTGTCTGATGGTTCAGCATAAGGGTCGTCCACACCCAGACGCTCATGCATAGCAGAGCTTGTCGTTGTGTACTGTAGCTGTACTTTTTTTCCAGGATTTAATTGCTCTTTGATTGCAAAAGCGGCTAATGCTGCCTCATGAAAGCCACTCAATATTAATTTCTTTTTACCCGGATACCAATTGATGTCTCCAACAGCGTAAATGCCAGGTTCGCTGGATTGGAATTTTTCAGTATCAACCTGTATCTGGTTCTTTTTAAGATCGAGTCCCCAATTGCTGATTGGACCAAGCTTTGGAGACAGGCCATAAAAAACCAGTAGCTGATCCAGTTCGATGCGACGCACAACACCATCAAGGCCGGTGACATCGATTTGTTTTAACTTATCTGTGACATGTAATTTGCTTACGTTGCCAGTTAAAAATTGCATCTCGTACTGTTCGCAAAGCTCATACATACGAGAGACTGAAGCAGGCGCTGCTTTAAATTTCTCTGATCGGTGCAGTAAGATGACGCTGTTGGCTTCACTGTAAAGATCCAACGCCCAGTCCAGTGCAGAATCACCACCACCAAGAATGACAATATCTTTGTCTTTATGCAGAGTAGGGTCTTTGACAGAATAAAAAATATCTTGCCCGATACGCTCTTCAACACCCGGTATTTTGAGTTTGACAGGGTCGAAAGAGCCAACACCACCAGCAACAATGACGGCTTTGACGAGGAAGGTATTACCTGCACTGGTTTCGAGCAGGAAGCGGCCATCAGTCTGTCGTTCGACAACTGTCACTTGTTGATTGAAGTGAAAAGTTGGCTTGAACGGTTCGATTTGTTTCATCAGATTATCGACAAGCTCCTGTGCGCCAATGCTGGGGCAGGCTGGAATGTCGTAGATAGGTTTGGTGGGGTAGAGCTCTGCACACTGGCCACCTGGTTTTGGTAGGCTTTCGATGACATGGGCGTGTATGTCGAGCAGACCAAGCTCAAATACCTGAAACAGGCCGCAGGGGCCGGCACCAATGATAACTACATCTGTTTCGATCAACGTAACTTGCTCCAAATAATCCGTACGGCTATTTGATCAGGTTTCGCTGTGGCAGTTTTAGGCTTTTTCGTTATATGCTTATGCTGTTTTTGGCATATGGTGGTTTTACACGAGAAACGGGCCACTAATGTGGCCCGTTATGTAGACTGCTTGAAATTAAATGTCGTTATCTAACTTGAGAGTCACCTTGTCGTAAAATAACGGTTGTTGTAACAACGGCTCTACTCAATTTCGCTCTCCGCAAAGTCGTTACCATTGTCGATCCAGTATGTGCGCCTTGTTAAGTTATCAAAGTTGGGCTTGATAGGCTGCTCAGGGCCGACCAGAACAGTAGGTCCGTGTTCTGTAATCAGTGCTGCTGGTTCAGGTGGTATTCCGCCGTGTGCCAGCGTTTTGCGACGATCATCTTCATCGACATCATCATCGCCATCCAAGTCTGCTGTGGGTGAACCGTCCAGCACATTCACTGTGTATACGGATCCACCACCGATAGCTGTGGTACAGGCCCCAACTGATAGTGCCGGTTGGAAAGAGGTAAAAACGATCTGATTATTTATTGTAATACTGTCGCCCAATATCTTCTCACCCGGTGTTGTCATGTCAAGACGCCAACCAAAGTCGCTTGGTTGTACAGTGGCTGTGTTAGACGTATCGTTCAAGGTAGTGATGTTTGCAAGATCATCGAAAGTGATCGGTGTATACGAGTCACCCACTCGTTTGCCATAACCTGCAGGCTTACCCACAATATGTGGTTCCCTAATCATAAAAAACTGATCATCTGTGAGGATATCCAATGGATGTGCACGCCAACCAGAACCCAGGCTAATTGAATAAAAGCGCTCACCTTCGTCAGAAATCAGGGCAACATCTGGCTCAGAGAAAAAGCGTCGTTGTTCGGCATACTCAGCTCCGGACAGATTCGCTATTACACCGCCACTCATTAAATCTCCACTCTGATGATAACTTTCCAGATCGAAGCGCCAAACCTGACCACCCATATCACCGACATAGATTTGATCGGCGAAGCCATCGAAGTCAGCGTCGAGAATTCGCAGATCGGACGGGATTGAGTACTGCATGTCAGGGAAAGCCTGTGATTTACCTGCAACGGCGGCTGTATGTTGTGCTGTCCATAACAGCTCACCCGTGCGTGCATCCGCCACGAAGATTGCGCGGCCTTGCCCATCACCTGAACGAGTCAGTAATGCACCCTTAGGGTCAGGGTCTTGGTTGGTATCATAACCACCACCAAAAATAAGCACATCTCGTTCGGCACCGTTTAACATGATACGGACGGCTGATGCTTTAGACCAGCTTTGTCCCAGCTCGGCATAATCGCCCGTTCCACCTTCGATAACCCATGCAAGCTTTGGGTTTAGGCGATCGGATATATTAAGGGCATAGTAATTTCTTCCACCACGACGCATGCCTGAATATAAGTATGCCTCTTCACCCGCATCGACTTGTACATTATCGTTTGCATCGTCACTCCAGACTGACAGACCACCGTCTAGCCCGTAAGGGTGGCGTGTTGACGCCTGATTTTCAAAAAACTCGGTAAAGTTTGGTAGTAGTTCCTGCGGAACATAGGAAAAAATTTCATGTCCCTTCTCGCGCTCTATAGCGTGTAGATAACCCTCGTTTGTACCTACAAATATAGTTGTAAGTGGATCACCACTTGCATTTGCGTAGTTTACAATCACAGGACGAGCATGCATCGGGTCACCCATGTGCTGGCGCCAATCAGTTAAATCATCATCGTCGTCTTCATCTTTGACATCGATGCCGCGAGCCCACTTTAAAAGTGTTTTGCGATATTCCTCTAACTCTTCATCAGTGCCTGAGCGCCCGCTAAGGCCTAATCTATCCAGTGTCAGGCTGGCATTACTTTCGGAAATACTATTGCCAGTTTGGCTTAAGTCAAATCCAGCATCTGGTATTGCATTGTTATCACCAACGTAGGTAAAAATGCGCCGCGCAGAGCCATCAAATTCTAATTGTTCTGCTATACCTCCAAGACCTACCTGATTACCATCATTCTGCGTTTCCTCACGCCACCAACTTCGACTTTCTGTATTAAAGAAACCACTGTCTGGATCTACAGCTGGGTTGCCATTAAAATCAAGAATAGTTACCTCACCAGTATTGTCATCCAGACCAATCCTATAACGCTTCAAGTTGCCCGACCATGTGGGTCGTTGGTTAGGTCTGAACAGCGCAAAGTAGATATCATCCCGGTGAGTAAGACGATTAAATTGATTCACCGTCGCGCCTGGTGCTACGAAGCTTGTATCAACAGATAATACATCGCCCAGAATTGTTTGAAACACATCAACCAGATCTTGTGCTGATTCTGCTGTGTGGTAAGAGCCACCGCCATGATCTGCAAGCTGTGGCAGAAATTCACCTGAAAAATTAAAACCTATCGTATAAGTTGAAATGTTCTGTTTTCCGGTAATGTTGTCAGCGTGATCTTTGTCGTTTAACCATAGCGCCAGTTCCTCACCGCATTGCTCGTTAATGTCTCCTGTGTCTTTGCAATTTGAATTGCCGGTAAGAGATTTAACTTTTGATATCGCACTGTTTGAGGTTGCAGCGCCATCAGATAACAGTACGATGTGGTTAGTCTGACAAGCGGATTCCACTGGAGAAATATAGACAGGTGTGCCTAGAATTCTCTCATTTACGCAATTTGGATTGTCGAGATCGGCATCTGTACACCCATTATTTCGGAAAACCGAAGCGTTGCTTGAGTCGTAGCTGTTTGGATGCGATACGCGATTAAAGCGGCTGGTATAAAACCCACGTTTTTTACCATAGTCGACAGCATCGCCACGCATATAGCTCGCAGCCTCGTAGTATGCATCCACAATGGGCGTTCCACCTGACGCTGTCAAATTGTTTACCACTTCTTTTAGCTTTTCCCTTGCAGTAATGAATGTTTCCTCAGGGCTGGATCCAATATTGACTTTGTATCGCACTCGTAATGTGGGTGCAGAAGCGGGTTCGCCATTATAAGATTCTAGTTCTCTTAGTGCGTTACCACTGAGTCTACTTAGCAAAAAGACCATGGCATTGCCGCTTTTCCAGCCACCACGATTGACTATTTCCTGCACAATAGGGGAGAGATCAGCTGTGGTCATTTTTGCGTTAGTAGCCAGTACTGGAAGGTTGTTCCAGTTGACCTTTTTCGATGTTGTCGAGCGACGCGATATGTCGCGATTATCTGTACTAAAAGTTGGAGGATTATCATGGCTTTGCCCTGCAATCTGCATAGATAAAAAGCCAGAACGATACTGATCTACTTCAAATTCAATCGATGAACTAATGATTTCTGCATTTTTTGGTACTCGCAAATTTGGAAAACGTAAGCCAATGAGCTGACTACGCCAACCATCTCGTGGTATCTCAAGGTCTGTACTAGTAAGGCTGACTTTATTGCGATCGTTGAGACGCTCTTCCGCATCGTCTGTTCCTGCACTAATCTGGACTGTGGCTGTTCTTACCGTGCAGCCACCATCCTCGGGAATGGTGTCACTATCGTAAGTGAGTTTTAGCGCTGGTGCAGAGGTTGCTGACAAATTGTAGGAGCGAGCATCTCTGTTACCTTCTCCACCTAAAAACAACGACATAGCGTTGCCACCGCACCAGTCATCCTGATCCACGATCTCCTGGATTACCGAAGAGATATCTTCAGTTTGATAGATTAAACCTGTGCTCCAGGCTTCTGGTCTCCAGTTAACGCTTGTGTTGGTGCGTGGTCGATTATTCGCATTGCCGTTTTGGTTTTCAAATACAGTGGAGTTAGGTGTTAACTCGCCAGTTATCTCAAAGTTGGCCGAACTAGTCTGGGTTGCAAAAGCTGTAAATTCCAGCTTTGCCGATTTGATCTTAACCCCTTGTGGTATTGATAAATCGTCAAAATGCAAGCCAACAACTTGCGAAGCACCTCCTGTTGTTGCGCCAATGCTCAGTATATTTCCATTCAGGGATACGTTACGAGCGCCAAACTGTTCTTCTTCCATATCGTGATCTGTTGAAGAGATACGAGGAGAAAGGGTGACATCACCACAACTGCCTTCGCGGCATATCTGTTCATCAATGGGTGTTACAGGGAACAGCACAGCGCCACCTCCGAATCCGCCATTAAAACGCATCATGCCAACATTCACGTTAGCGGAGTTATCCAGAATGATGTTCAATGCCTCTTTCATTCTTTCAAGCCGACTTTGAGTGCCGCCATCGAAGTACTGCATGGATCCAGAGGTATCCAGAACAAAAAGAACGTTCGGGAAAATATCCAGAGACGGATCTACTTGACCAAAAAATACTTCTGTATCATCAGCCCAGGCAGTTGAAAAAACACAAACTGAAATTGCGCATGCCGCAACGAGGTTTTTTATGCGTTGGAAATCGTGTAGTAGCTTCATGTCCTTCCTTATTTACAACCTATACGGGTGTTAAAACTAAAAAATTACCGTCTTACGTGTTTTGCAAGTAATATGGGAATGGAACAGCCCATCTTTAATTTCCTGGAGCAATTCGGTATGCGCCTTGCGTTACACGAGCTCGCGATCTTACAGACTCAACTTTTGAATCCCCTTTAACTTCATAACGCAGTGCAACAAAATTTGATGATCCATCACCTGTTGAAAAACCGATTGCTGGCCCAGTTCCCAGATATCTAAGCTCCGCGGTGCTTTCCATGCCGATATCCTGCTTCAAATCTATTTTTACTGTAACCGCTTTGATCGCTTCATCAGATTTGCTATCAATTAGCGTTTTTACGTTGGAGATTTCGAATGCACGAGTCATGTTTTTTTCATCGTTGAGCACAATTTCACTGGTTGATTCTGCACCTTGAAACGTGGTGGCAGTTTGAATTGAATTGGTCGCCATGCGTCTCTCAAGCGTAGAGCCACGCATGGATGACACGCCAAGTATGGAGAGCATGAATATCATCACCAGACCGATTAACAGTGCGGCACCTTGCTCTTTTTTGTAATTGGTTTTGTTCATTGCTTATGGTTTACGTTACCCAACTCTGGTTATTCAGTCTTGTAGTCGAAAATCCATTACACTCAAAAACGCTCTTTTGTGATTGGATGGATCACTTAAGTCGCTTTATGATTTTTCAATAAATCTACGCGCCATCATTCCTTCGGTTGCGTACCTTCACTGTCGTGTTAAATACCAATCTGAAGCGCCGGTCATTAGGGTGAGTTGTTGCATCAGTCGAATTGCTGGATGGGGCAATTTCTTGACCAGCTAAAAAATAAGTACTTTCATCTGCTTGTTCTGAAATTTGGTCCCAGGACGACATTAATAGGCCGATCTGTATGCTTTCAACGTTTGCAGGGTTGAAAGCCGGATCGTCTGCAGACACGTAGCTGATTGCGCCATTAATATTAATGCCATAAGACACACGCATATTCTCCACTCCCTGCACCAGTTCTACGGGTGGGTTTGTGGGATCGTTGTATGGGATGCTCTGCGAATAGAGTGCTGTGATGCTGTCACCAGAATCATTGAACAGGCCGGTATTCCCTACGTAATAAACATTGCCCACCAAACGCATAATAGTGGTTTGGCGTTTTGATATTTCTGCACCATAAGGAATCTGGACGTTCCCGCTCCAGTTACTCGCTGCTGTATGCCCCAGGATTTGTCCATCCTGGTCAAGCGCTGCCGATGTGACAGTAAAGAGATCCACGTAATCGCAATTGGCAATTATGGCAAAATCGCCAGGTTGAAAACCAAGATTGCTTTTTGTTCTTATAGGTGCATTGGTTTGTGGCTTGGGTCCGATTAGCATTTGGCCATTGATTTCACTTTGGTTTCTGCTGCCAAACATCAAAGATATAGCGTGTGTACCTGGCACAGCAGGGAAGAGCGTAGATGGCACAAAACCGCCTGGTATCGGTGGTTCCCAGTTATCGCTTGTTATAACAGTTGCGCCGGTTGTGGCTGATGCAGCAAAGTCGTAGTTTGGTGCACCATCAGGTCGTATTGGCTTATCAGCATGAATCGCCAATGGAGGGTTCGCGGCTTGTACTGCCATGCTACCTTTTCTCATATCAAGACAGCCTTGATAGCCTGCCATGCGAATGTCTCTAGAGATGGCTCCTAATGCATAGCGCGCATTCTCCTGAATATTGGACAAGGCCGTATTCAAATCGGCGCTTCGCTTGTTGCCAGCGAAAACAGCAATCATGCTGGTGGTTAGGACTATCCCAAGCGTCATGGCAATCAACAGTTCTACCAGAGACAAACCATGAGCCCTGTGCCAAGTTCTATTGTTTATCGCACTCATATTCTATTGTTGCTCAAGTGCAAAGTTGAGTGTCAGCGTCTGCTCGGTGTCTGCACCTCCAACTAGTTCGCTCCATATCAGAGTTACCGCATAGAGGTTGTCATCGAGTGGTGCCACGCTCGCTGTTGCTGCAATATTGTCGGAGCTTGGAAGTGCAGCAATAAATGAGGTTTGATTAGAGCCCTGTGGTGCATGAAAATAAGCGCTCCAGTCGTAAATATCCTGCAACGCAATCTCAGATGAATTGCATAGAACATCCGAACACCTTGGATTGTTGGCATCGGCGGATGTTGTGATGTTATCGTATTCACCGTTTAAGACACCGGCACTGTTGGTGCGCATGCGGTTGATCATATCGGTTGCCAGGAAATAGGCTTGCGACTGAAAATAAGCACCTTGACTGAAGCGCATGCCTTCAACCTGCATGCGGGCTGCAGCTAAAAATCCGACCGACACCAACAAAACCGTTACCAATATTTCTATCAGTCCAAGACCTTTCTGCTGGGTAGGTAAGCTATTCATCAAATACATCTTATGAATACTCTCTAGCACGCTGGTCTGTTGAATGAATCGAGAACAATGCCGCTTCCGTTGCTATCTCGTGCAGGACGTATGTCACCGGTAGGTGAGATGTTGATTGCGCGAGAGTTTTTATTCTGAGGGTCACACAAAGTAAAAGAGCCGCTTTCCCAGTTGGCAGATCCGTTTGCCTGATAGCGAACAAAACTTGCAGACTCGGCACTTGCAAATGACCGATTCGGAGAACCCAGGTTTTTTATTGTGTTCTCACTACGTTGTTCAGCGTGTTCGGCTATCAGCTCATCATCTGGGTCAATCTTGGCAAAGTTTTCACCCACTGGTGCATTGTTATCTATGAACACCAGCCAGCCATTATTCCAGTGTGAATCGTCACTACTAGTGGAACACACCTGACTATCAATAGTTTGCCTCGCACAGACCGTAACTAGGCTTGAAGTTTTTACAGCCTCTGATCGTGCAAGGTACAGAGCCTGTACAAGCTCGTTATAGTCGACGCCAACACGACTATTCTTGACCGCGTTAGAAAAGCTGGGCACACCGATTCCCAATAGGATTGCTGAGATTGACACAGTCACCAACAATTCGATCAGAGTAAACCCACGCTGAGCATTAGTATCCATATGGAGGATATCGTCAATATATTTGTTATATTTACTTAATTGTTTAAAATTGTTGCGTGTAAGGCATTGATGCTACTTTACTAACGAGCAAACTGTGCTGTAGTAACGCTTTTCTTACGGAGGAAACTTGAAAGTTCTAGCGTGCAGGATGTTCGACTAGACCGGTTGTTTGTGAAGGTTTTACTTAGGATTACCTTTAGTCACGGTGTTAGAGGTGGTGGCCAGATAAATTGCTTTCACGATGATTAGCTAAGAAATAGCACTCAATCGTGAAGTCCTGCCTGTTAGTGCCCTATAGCGTTTGGCACAACCAGTAACTATCATTATTATCTTAGTAGGTTAAATCTTCGGTATTACTTATTCCAACAATCAACAGTGCCGGGAGTCGATGTGAGCGTACCACGTTGATCAATACTCAACGATGTACAATCTTTGTCTGAGACCTGCTCGCCTTTTGCCGTGGCGACAATGACAAAGTTGGTCGCAGTTGGGGCAGGAGATAACGCCAGATCGTAATGCTGTTCGGGTGAAGTGGAGCTTGCTAATGTGCACCCAGAATAAGTGTATCGTGTCGACTTGCACCTTTCCATAGCTTGCACGGCTGCATACAGAGCCAGGTGGGCGTCCGATCGTTTGGTTTTTTGTACGTAGCTTGTGTAGTTGGGATAAGCAATCGCCGCTAGTATACCCACTATTGCCAATACTATAAGCAGTTCAAGCATTGAAAAACCAGCGTTGGTTCTAACGTTTACAGCACTGAATTTCATTTTTAATAACATACGTTGTTTACTCCGCTGCTTGAAACTAATCAGCTATTTATGTTTGGCTTATACTTCTTGTATCAGCTTCAGCTATTTTGTTTTAAAAAACTCAGTTTGAGAACAACTGGAATGTATGTCATTAAGACACCGTGCTAAGTGTATAACGGCAAAAACATTGGTGTATTTAACTGGCCTTGTACAATTAGATTGAACACATACTTGCCGTTTGCTTACTTTGTGCGCTAAATCATTTTTCTCTACATAGAGCACTCGTTAAAAAAAACGCCAGATTGCTACAGATTCTCATCAATAAACTCCTGCCAGAAAGTACGATTTTTTAAATTAACAACTGGGACTTCGTCCAACGTTTCCGTACCAACCAAAATGGTCGCTTTGGCAAGTTCTGGAAAGAGTAAGCTTGGCTTTGTAGGAATGCCGCCATGGCCGAGCTCTCGTCGTCGGTCTGAATTGGTTAGTCCATTTTCATCAGTTATGCTACCTGCTGCCTGATCATCCAGATCCAAAACTGGATTGCCATGGACAGCATCTACAATATAGATGTTGCCTGAACCAATGACACCTTCACAGCCTGTGACCTGTGATGCAGGCAGATAAGTTGTGAACAGCAATTTGCCGTCTGCGGTGGTTGAACTACTCAGGATCTTTTCGCCAGGGCGATCCATCTCCAGAAACCAGCCACGTTTTTCCTTATCAATGTAATTACCAATAGTACCGGTGATGTTAACCATGCCAGTCGTACTCTCTCTTACGATGGGATAGACCACCTCACCCTGGCTATCAAGAGATGCACCAAAAACCTGTCTTATGCGAAAGCTGTAAAAGCGATCCTTAACAACGGTGTCCAAAGGGTGTGCACGCCAGCCAGACCCGATGGACACTGCCAATTGTTGTTCACCGTCAACCTGGATCAGCGATATGTCTGGTGGATAGTAAAAGCGACGATTTGAATCGGGAGCGTCGCCAGCAAAATCACCGACAACTCCGCCTGTAATCCGTTGGTTTATAGATCGTTCTATTAAGGGGTCGTTATTAATATCCATACGCCAGACTTGGCCACCCATGTCACCAAAGTAGAGTTGATCGGCCAATCCATCAAAGTTAATGTCGATGACTCTGATGGTTGATGGGATACTGAACGTCATGCGTGGATAATCGTTTTCACTGCTCTGCCAAATGAGATTGCCGCTTCTGGCATTGACAATGAATATTGCATTACCAATTCCATCTGCGCTTCTGATCTGTCCCGTTGGGCCGGTGCTATCGAGGGTATCCGAAGCAAAAGCACTGTCTGGCAAAGGGTCCTGATTTGTATCATAGCCACCTCCAAATATCAGGACGTCAACTTCCTCAGAGTTTCTGTATATCCTGGCTTTTACCGGTTTTGACCATGTCTCACCCAACCTCGTGAAATCGCCATTGGCAGTAGTGGGATCGGTATCATCCAAGTCTATTCCACCATTAATACTCCATAGATACCTTGGCGCATCGGGTTTAGTGATGTCTAGTGCGTAATAGAGATTGCCGCCTCTACGCATGGCGATATAGAGATAGGCTCTATCTGTTGTCGGATCGACAATACCGTCGTTGTTAGCATCGTCAAGCCAGAATGAGAGCCCGCCATCCAGACCATATGGGCGTGACTGCGTTGGCTTGTTTTCAAAGTTCTTGTTGATGTTACTAAGTAATTCTTTGGGTATGAAGGCAAAGTTTTCTTCACCAGTCAAGTGATCTATAGCATGTAAAAAACCTTCATTAGTGGCAACATGCACAACACTTTGTCCACCAACGTAATTTACAACTAATGGTTCTGAGTGGAGTGGGTCTCCCATCTGGCCCCGCGCTTCATCAGTATTTCCATCACCGTCTATATCATTAATGTCTTTTCCATGTGCCCAGTTAATAAGGTTGGTCACATACTCTGTGTCAGCAACCAATGTTGGTGTTAATTTTAACCACTCGCGTTCTATAAATGTATTCTCAGGTAGCAGGTCATTGTAAAGTCCTTCAATGAGGTTCTGGTTGTGCCCTGTATAGGTATAAACTTTTCGATTTAAATGCGACTGACCGTTCTGTTCAATCTGCTCTGCCGCACCACCCAGGGAAACGCTGCTACCATCTACAGATGAGGACCAGTAACTTTGCGAGTTTGTGCGAAAGGTACCGGTGTTTGGATCTATTGCAGGGTTTCCGTTTGCATCAAAAATTTCTGCAGTGTCGTTTTCGTTCGTGCCTAATGCCTTGAATTTTTTAAGGTTGCCAGTCCAGCGCGCTGTAGCTCCCGGTCTGAATAAGGAAAAGTAAATATCATCTCGGTTCTTTAATCGATTTGCCTGATTAATGGTTGTACCAGGTGATACAAATGTGGTGACAGAATCGCTAACGCTAATAAATATATTTTGAAATG
>CALHRQ010000113.1 GCA_938038175.1 uncultured Granulosicoccaceae bacterium
GCATCGTTCCACAACATGCTGGTAATGCAATAGATAAGATCCTTATCAAGGTCTTTTTCAACTATCAGCTGGGCTGGTACTGCAATTGTCGTTATGGGCAAGTCATTTTTATAAGTGTTAACTGGAATATCATTTATCGTAAAGAACGGGTGGTTATCGGTTAGCTTTTCAAATGCTTCACTATGGATCGGAATAATGCTCGCTATGTCACTAGCAACCAAATTGCTTACACCGGTTATCGGGTACCCACTAAAAGCAAAAAACGCATCTAGCTTGTTTTCTCTTAATCGAT
This sequence comes from uncultured Granulosicoccaceae bacterium, assembly GCA_938038175.1. Lineage (GTDB taxonomy): Bacteria > Pseudomonadota > Gammaproteobacteria > Granulosicoccales > Granulosicoccaceae > Granulosicoccus. Next base: position 293 of record CALHRQ010000113.1, read on the forward strand.
CTATCGCATCTGCAGGCTTTAGGTACACCGTGTTCATCATTTGTGGTGTCAAGCCAGCTGCCTGAAGAATGGTTTGCACATCGAGCAGAGTACCCGAACCAACCTCATCCAATGATACGCGTTTATCGACAAGGTCATCTATACTATTGATATTACTTCCTGAGCGCACAACTAAGTGAAAATGCTCCAGGTACAACGTTGCGATAGTGCGAATTTCCATTTTTCGTGCCTGCCCCTCAAACGGGCCGCTGCCAGTGTATGCCCAATACACAACATCAGCTTGCGCAAGCCCGGCTTCAAGTAGGCCATCGCTGATATCATTGACGTTGGATACAGAACCATTTGAACGTTGTGCTAACGCTAGAATTTCTGGCGAGTTTGTTTCGGATCTTGCCGTATGTCCAACATTGCTGGATATAGCCTCAGCTATTAACGAACCAAAGGGAAGATAAGAACCACCCGAGCCACCTGTGCCTATCCTGAAAATGATTGGCCCTTGTGTGCTTGAGCACTGCAAAGATGCTGTATCAGTCGCAGCTATACCCACATTGGCAAAAAGGAGGCAGCTACCTATTACGGCAATTGCCATTAAAACAACACTATTTTTTACCCTTTGTTTAAGGTTCACAGGCGTTGACCTTGCGATTAGACCAAACCCATCATAACGATCATTGCAAGGGTATGTGTAAAAAAGTATCTGTTAACCCGCGCGCTGCAGCAGATTTTCGCTCGACTTGATCCAGCCACTTTGGCCGCTAAGCAAGTAATGTCGATTTTTGTTGTGTTTAACCTCTGCGATACCATCTGTTTGCAAACCAACCAGAAACCAGACATCGCCATTGTGATGAGTGATGCTATCTGATATTAGGCATGTGATTTGTGGTAGCTTTTGCTCTTTTTTGAGTCTATCTTCAGTACGATCGGCTTGTTCTGTACAGCTATTACTGTTTGCAGATGTGTTGTATGTGGACTTCGATAGATACTTCGTCATTGACAATGCCTTACTCCTGGCATCTGGTGATGCATGTAGCAGACCGTCCCAAGTGTTACCAAGTAAGGCGATCTGGCGCATGATAAGCGATGCAAATGCACGATAGACCAGCTTAGCGTCATCCGCTATCCAACCAGATTTATGATGAGAACAGGACCAAACCAGATACCATGCGTGATCGCCATCGAATGAAAATCCGTACACTGCAATATGGCTGATTTTGTCAATTTCACACGCCACCTCAAGTTGATCAGTTGCCACAGAGCAGATCGACGTTGCATTTTTATTTGGCCGTTGTCTTAATGTAATCTGGATTTCGATTGCGTTACTTGCTGACATTTCATTTATCCCAGTCGTTATTTCAGGGCTTGGTTCAGGGTATTCCAACAAGCCACATAAGCGGTTTGGTTGGCCTTTTTTCATGACATCTCTAATAGGTGACAGGCTGGCGGTACTGCTTAAAGACAATTTCATACGCTGTTACTCCAACAGGCTAATAGGCACCGCAGAGGTTTGCGGTGGATTGGACTAAGAGCTATTGAAGCAAAAATATCGTCAGTATTGATGTCAGTATGCTGCTCAATTCTGATGAATTATGTTGGCTCAGTGCGCTATGCTCTTGCAACGCCAATTATCAATGGTTGCTAACATGCAAGAGCGTGTGTCTGTCTCTATAGAGTCAAATATTGCCCGGGTTACTTTGACACGACCCGATAAGTTTAATGCGTTGGATCAGCTAGCATTCGATCAATTTTCAGCAGCTGCTAAATCTATTGCTGCAAATAGAAGCGTTAGGGTCGTGATACTGAGCGCACAAGGTGAGCATTTTTGCGCCGGTGCAGATAAAGCTTTTTTGCAAGGCGCTGTGTCCGATAAGGCGGTTTTCTCCGAGCGTGCATTGCAAACACTAACGGGTGAGTCGTGCAACGAATTCCAGTATCCCGCCATGGCATGGATGGAAATGCGAGCGCCTGTCATTGCGGTATTAAATGGCATAACCTACGGTGCCGGATGTCAAATTGCGTTGGCTGCAGACTTCCGCATAGCTAGCCCATCACTACGACTTTCTTTATTTGAAATTAACTGGGGTTTGATTCCGGATATGGGAGTTACGCAATCACTGCTGCGCCTCGTACCACTGGATGTTGCAAAAGAACTTGTTATGACAGGTAGAGAACTGAACGCTTCGCAGGCTAAAGAACTTGCTCTAGTGACCAAGGTCGATGACAATCCACAGAAAGCGGCAGATGAGCTTGCAGCCAGTTTGTTACAAAGATCACCAGATGCGATAGGCAATGCTAAAAAACTACTGGATACTTGCGTAGATTTAAATCGCAGCGACGCCTTGCGCCTAGAAGCGGTTTTGCAAGCGGATCTGGTTGGCTCTAAAAATCAGCTTGAAGCAGCCATGGCAAACTTGCAGAAGCGGCAACCCAATTTTGAATAGTTGTTATCGCTATGCTTAGTGGTTTGGTGGTTTAGTCGTTTAGTTGCTTAGAGATTATTCAAAAAATGTACGGTCTTATTTTATGCGTAAGTTGTCCGCATCAACAAAACCGTACATTGTTTAGCCGTTTAGCCGTTTAGCCGTTTAGCCGTTTAGCCGTTTAGCTTACTAGCTATCGAGCTTCGCTAGTACGCGAGCCTGTTGAACCCATTCGTCTCGAGTAATGCGATCTTCGAAACCGGTTAGCCGTTCTGCAACCATTTGAACCTCGGCCTCACTGAAGTTACCCAGCTGTTTGAACGTGGTAATACCAAGATCGTTCAAGGTTTTTTCCATGACTCCGCCGATGCCCTTAATTTGCTGAAGATCATCAGGCGCATCAGTTGGTGCGGTGAACAATGGCGCTTGTTTGGTCTGGTCGTTGGGCGACGTGCTTTGCTCGGCTGATGCTTGCGAGCTTTGAGAATCATTGCTCTCATTCGCTGAACCCTGAGCAGGTCTTTGTAAACTGCTTTGTGAGCTTGCTACCTTACTCGCTGATGCGCTTGCTGGTCCGTTAAAAAGCGTTTTGTTTCCACAGCTGGGGCAGATTTTGTGTTCCTGACTATTCCCTGAGGCATAGCTGGT
>CALHRQ010000114.1 GCA_938038175.1 uncultured Granulosicoccaceae bacterium
TATGACACTGCAAAAGTAACCTTTAAAGATGATTGGATCGGCTTTGAAAAAGCCTTACCTGTACGTATTGACGGTATTGGGCTTATTGCGCGAAGTCAGGCAGAAACCAATCGTGTGCATTTAAGCTATGAAGATGCAAAAGGCGCAGCAGCCGACTTGGTTGTGAGTGGATCCTGGGGCGGTTATGTGACTAACCCAGCCACCAATAATGCAGATTATGACAATACGTCTTATTGGGTGACTGACCCTTTTCAGTTTTTACAGAAAACCTTGCGTCTGCAAAACCTTCCGATGCCCGATGTGACTACCGAGAACGGAAAACGTCTGTGGACGGCGCACATTGATGGTGATGCATTGCCTTCCTGGGCAGAAATTCCGGGAAGAAAATTAGGCGCAGAGATGATTTATCAAGATGTGCTCCAGCGCTATAACATGCCACATACCGTCTCGATTGTTGAAGGCGAGATGACTCAGTTTCCGGAGTATATTGATCGAAGTCCACGCATGTACAAGGTTGTACGAGATATTTTCAATATGCCCAGCGTTGAACTGGCTACGCACACTTTCAGTCACCCGTTTAAATGGCAGTTGATTGATGGCCACAAGGGCTCGGGTAAATATAATCTGCATGTTGGTCAATATCAGTATGACCCGGTAAGAGAAATTGCCGGATCGGCGAAGTTTATAGATGAGAATCTTGCACCTGCGGGTAAGAAAACAGAAGTTATTTTGTGGTCTGGTGACGCAACTCCAAAGGCAGATGCCATTCAAGCGGCAAATGATGTTGGGCTCGTGAATTTAAACGGCGGCTTTACGACGATCACAAAAGCAACACCGTCAGTTAGCAGAATCAGCCCAATGGCGCGTACGGTCGGTAAGTTAGTCCAGGTCTATGCACCGATCATGAATGAGAACGTGTATACCAACGATTGGCGTGGGCCGTTTGATGGATTTAGACGGGTAATCGAGACTATGCAGATGACAGATAAACCGCGAAGATTTAAACCATTGTCAATTTACTACCATATTTATGCCGGTACTAAAAGAGCATCACTTAAATCGCTTGAAGAGATTTACCAGTGGTCGATACAGCAGGATGTTATGCCTGTATTCGCCAGTTATTACGCAAAGAAAGTTCCGTCTTTTAGAAAGGCAGGTCTAGCACGGTATATAGATGGTAGCTGGAAAATATCTTCTTTAGGTCATATCAGAAGCCTTCGTGTAGTAGACGATGAACTGTGGCCTGATCTGCATACAGCCAAAGGGATTATTGGTGCAAAGCAATTGCACGATGGTGTGTATATACATACCAACGGTGCATCGAAAGTGATATTCAAGACTCGCAAGGAAAAGCCCTCTGGACCTTATCTAGTCAGTGCCAATGGCCGAGTTGCGTCGTGGAACTCGCAGGATGGTAGGTTCGAATTTCGTGTGGTAGGAGAGGTACCAGTAGAAGTAGAGATCGGAGGTTCTGTTGCGAGCCTGTGTTCTTTGCAAGCTAATGGACAGCACGTAGCCGGTACACAAACCGGCAACGGTTCTACTTTGTTTAAATTTTCAAGTAAGGATACAGGTAATGCCATCCTCAACTGTCAGGCGTGAAAAACTGGTAAGCCCGATGGTCCTGGCCATGATGGCCGGGTTGTTTGCGCTTGCCTTTTATCTCCTGCTACCAGGTCGCGATGCATTCTCGTTAGCCAGCTTGTCTAAGGGTGAGTCAACAGATACCTCTATTGGTGAACTTGATATAGCGTACTTGAAAGCGCGCACTGCAGCTGGCAAGCAATCATCAGATGAAGTGACGGCGGCAGTGGGTATATTAATCCAGACCGGCCAGGTTGAAGCTGCGAATGAGCTTCTTGCTGATCATCCTAACGTAGACTTGACGGATGCTCAACGTTTTACATTTGATCTTGAACTAGCGTCAACCGAATATGAGCAAGCTCTATTTAACAGTGCCAGCGCGAATCAAAATTTCCGTGACGGAAGCTCCAACGGTGTTGTTGGTAGTGATGTTGCAGCCAGTCGTCAACAGTTAAAAACGCGTCTTGAGCATCTAATCATAGAGCCTGGTTTACACACTGTTGAGCTACTTGGCAGAGGTTCTGAATTATCAGAACGTATTCAATCCAGCAATCTGTCCGTATCTTTTTATCAGCTACTGGCTAATGCTGATCAGGAAAACAGTAGTGATTGGTTTGCCAAGTGTGGTCGGGCTTTTGGCATGCAAGGGGATTTTATTCGTGCTGCTGAGTGTTTTGACAGTGCAATTAAAGCGGAATCAAGCAGTGATCAGGTCTTGGATTTAAGACTAGAGCAGCTCAATTATATTTCTGCAAGTGGTGACAGTGTGAAGCTTGATTCCGCTGTGGCTATTTTGAGTAATCATCAGCCGCTATCAAATTCTCAACGTGCTGCATTGGCAACGCGCTTTCTAGCGGTACAACGGCCAGACAAAGCGCATCCTGTTTTTGCACAACTTGCCCTAAGCGATTCGCAAAACCAGGTTCAATGGTTGAAAAAAGCAGCTACCTGGGCAGAAGGTGCTAATGACTCAGCCAAGGCGATGGAATATCTGGATCAGGCTGCAAAGGTCAGTACCAATGAACAAATGCCTGAAATAATGGCTCGCTCTGAAAAACTGTTGCTTGCAAGCGGCAACAACCAAAAAGCCTTGCAGATGGTTAAAAAGCGCATAGCCGAAAATCAGAGCAATATAGAGCTGTTAAGGCAAGGTGTTGTTCAAGCCAGAGCAGCTGGGGATATGCAGTTGGCAAGCCAGTGGAACAGGCAAGTGCTGGACATTGAACCGATGGATGCTGAGGCAGTTGCATTGCAAATTGATCTTTTATTAGCAGCTCGCAAGCAGCAAGAAGCCTTAGGTTGGGCAAAGCAATTGGTAGCACTAAAGCCCGACTCCAGAACAGATAGAGAAAAGCTGGCGAAACTGTATGAATGGACTGGAAACCCAACAGCCGCAATGCAGGAATGGCAGGGTATAGCGAAGAGTTTCCCTGACATGCAAAGCCTGACGGAGCTTGGCAGGTTGGCGCAGATTAATCGTGACAGTGCTATTGAGGTAAATAGTCTGCAAAAACGTCTACGCTTTTCGCCGCCAAGTGATGACGATGTCAAACAGCTTGTAAAACTCTATGAGCTTGAAGGTCTGCCGGACAAAGCAGCGGATGCACTTGAGGAGCTTGTCTCACTGTATGGTCATAGGCCTTTTCTTATTCGCCAACTTGCAGTTTTGCATCAACATCATTTGCTTTATGCGCCTGCTTTGAGTGCCTGGGAACGTTATGCAGGTCTTTATGGCCGAGGTAGTGAAGAGACTTTACACCGTATGGAGTTACACTGGCGCTTAAATCAACCGGACCAGGCTGCGGAAGTTGCACGCAATCTGGTTGGCTCCAGCCTTTTGAGTGATGCGTCGCTTTTTCAAGTGCAAGTGTTGGCGGAGATAGCGTGGCGCTATCGTCAGCCCGAACTCGCCTTGCTGGCAAAACCGCAAGCCACTCAAATCGAAGATCGTTTCGAGAGTCTTAGGGTTGGCAGGCGAGTTGTTCAATCATTAGAGGATGCTGGACGAAAAAAGGATGCGGTAACTGAAGCCACACGCTTGTGGCAGAAAAGTGGTGATCCGACTATGGCCCTGGGCGCTATGAACCTTGCGTTTAAAGTCGGTGATAGAGAGGGCGCTGAGACTTTTTTAGAAAAGTCTGTTGAAACGGAGCCACTTAAAGACATGCCACATTACTGGACGCTGGCGGCATCTATTTATCTTAAGCAGGGTGACTCTGCAGCTGCACGCGATTCCTACAATAAAGCATTGGCGCTTGACCCAACAAATGTATCGGCTTTGTCTGGCCTCTTGTGGATGCTTATTGATCAACAGAAAGCAGACGAGATTAAACTCTTCCTGGCTGAGCATGCAGTAGAAGCGGAGTCACAACCAGCTTTATGGAGTGCCTTTGCAGTAGCTTATTTGCAGATAGGTGAAGCCGCGGTGAGCCTTGGATGGTTTGCTCGCCTGGGTAACGACATAGATGCAGATTACAATATGTTGTTGACTTATGCAGATGCGCTGGAATATGCAGGGCTTGCCGACAGAGCATACAAAGTACGTTTTTACACTCTGCAAAAGCTCCGTCCGCTACTTACAGACAGTACTACCGAAGACCAGACCGATCTTGTGCGTCAGTATGCCAGGTTGCTTACCCGTTACGGTGGTGCTGAGCACAACGAACGCTTTGTACAGAAGTTACTTGATGATGCAACACTGAGTACAGAGAAGGATCGTTTCTGGCGCGAAGACATTGCCATATCCTGGTTGATGTCGACGCAACGTCATGAACACGCACGGCTTGTCATGGCCAGCATACAAAGCCAGAGATTAAAAACACCTGCCTGGCAATCATTGTCTATTGCCATGCAAAGCAATGATTACGATGCAATACAGGCTGTCATTTCTGGCCAGGGTAATATTTCAATTGGTAATCATATATTGGCCCTAAGGCAACTAGGTCAGGATGATGCCGCATACACATTAGCGAAAAAGGCACGTGGCTCTGCACCATCCTTTGGCGATAGACAGATTGCCAGTGGGCAGTTTGGCGCTTTACTCGAACAGCAACCAAGCTATGCATCTGCGTCGCTTAAGTCATTCTCATTGCCAGGTTTTAATGTCGATGAACGTATAGCCCAGTTTAGAAAATCATTTGGTACGCGTGGACTTGGTCTGGAGCTGGTTTTAGCGCAACGTGATTTTCGCACGGATCAATTTACTATTAGTGATGAATTTAATCAGTCGGATGCCAGTGTCTCATTGTTTCATGGTAACCGACTATTCGGTGGGAGCTTAACCGCCGGGATCAATAATAACCAAGATTCCAGCGTAACTTACGCAACCGCCTCGCATCATTTTGGAAACCGTAAAGGCAATCGAAGGCTGACAACTGAATTTGCTTTTAATGAACCATCAGATGGGTCATCGGCATTGCGTTTGGGTGCAAGGCAAAGTCGCGCCACACTTGGTTTTGAAACGAGTTTTGGCCGGCAGGAGTATGTGCGATTGCAAGCAGATGTTCATCAAATATCCAGCCGAGTCAGCGAACAGCGTCTTGCACGAGGTTTGCAGGCACAGGTTGAAATTGGCACGCGCGGCGCTTTTGGCAGCAATACATGGTCAACCAGCTTAGCGGCAAGCACAACACAAAACGAGCTTGAGTCAGAATTGCCAAGTGAGCTTCAGCTAGGCGGTATTCGGGACGTGGAAAACGTGGTTGCAGAAGAGTTTTCATCGGTTCGACTGAATGCCTCCTTGGCACGTGGTGGCGTCAATAGTAATTTCCC
>CALHRQ010000115.1 GCA_938038175.1 uncultured Granulosicoccaceae bacterium
CTGTCATGATATAGTGATAAGGAATTGCTATGGATGCATGCAATGAATACCAGCAATGTCTCGTAGAAGCGAACACAGCAAAGAAGAACTTCGTCATCTTATTATTGATGCAACCCAAAAACTCGTAGCGCAACACGGCGCTAATCATGTGCATGCAAGACAGATTGCAACCGAGATAGGCTACACCCCCGGCATGCTGTACTCTGTTTTTGTTAATCTCAATGATATTTTCATGCACGTTAATACGCGTACGCTTGCAACGCTGTTTAACGTATTTCAAAGCACAGTCTCCATGCACAAAAACCCAGAAGTTGCTCTGCTTGAATTATGTAGAAGCTATCTGCGTTTCGCACAACAGCGTAATAACGAATTCCAATTATTGTTTAACAAACAATTCAACCAAAAAGACTTGCCGTTTCCCGAAGATACACGCTTCTATATATCAAGCATATTTAATATGGTTGAGAAACAGTTGAGATTAATAACACCGCACAAAAGTCAATGTGAAATACGCATTGGTATGCGTGCTTTATGGGCAACTACTCACGGGCTTGCGGTATTGTTCATTGGCAACAGGCTGTTTCTGGATAAAAGCAATCATGACGATACGGTATTGTCTCATCTGGTTGAGAACTTCCTCGATGGGTGGAAAAAAACCTCTGATGCAGCGGAAAAAAACCAGAGCAATAATGTAAAAGACGATGTAGTAAGACGTATAGAACCTGTTACTTAGTAAGCACAACAATAAAAATAAAACTGTAGATTACTAAACCCCTGAAATCCGGGGGTTCAGACCCTGCGATACCTTCTTCAGTGCACTCATCAATTGAGCTGCCCATTCAAGCTGCCCGGCGTGATAGAAAAGACAAAGATTACCGATCCTTCGAATCTCAATACTGAATATTAAAATACAAGCCCTTCCTTTTGCCGCATCTTTTTAAGTAGAGAGGTACCGAAAGACAGACGCGGTGTAGCGGCAGTTTTACTGTTCATTACGCGCCAAAAGGGCGTAATATCTGATACCTCAGCACCGGCTTCCAGCGCCTCATTTGCGGCCTCCGCAATGGTTCGCAAATGAAAACCGACTGATATCGGGCAACTCACATCGACTCGATTCTCCTTTGCCAGTTGTTGACGTAAAGCCGAAACCGACATTTCTTGACCCTGTGGGATCTGACGTATGATTTCTTCAACCATAAGAGCGGTAGGCCGCAAGAGACTCTGCCCTTCTTTCATGCCGGCAAAATCTTTTGACACCACATCCAATTCGGCATCGGTCTCGCCATTTAAGCGTGCTGTCCAGGAAGCATACTGCGGCATGAGCTAAAGTCTCCGTATGGCTTTGTGAAACGAATACTAGCGGCAGTCCACAATTTTAGTTGTGCAAATTAAATAAAAATTTGCCAAAGCCGTTAAATTGGGATATTATTCCCAAACTATTTATCAGACAGGAGCGTCACATGTGTAGACTTTTTCATCACCTTTCCAAAGGACTGGCCATGCTTACATTGGCCGTATTACTACCAATAAGCTCGCCCAGCCACGCCTGTGGCGGCTTTTTTTGCCAAACCGTCCCTATTGATCAGGCTGGGGAACAAATCATCTTTCGCAAAGACGGCGAATTCATTACCGCTACCGTAAGAATTTTATATGAGGGTGATGCCGAAGACTTCAGCTGGGTTGTCCCTGTGCCCGATACACCAGAACTCAGTACGGGATCAGATGCGACATTTGATGAGCTTGAATCACTCACTCGGCCTATTTTCGATCTAACCACCTCAGGAAGCTCTTGTCAGGAGGATTTTCTAGTGGACTCACCTAGCTTCGCCGCTGTTGCAGAGTCCGCATTAGAGAGCACAACAGATAGCGTTGTTATCGAACAACAATTATCAGTCGGTCCGTTTGATGTCGAAATTATCAGTAGTGATGATGCCAACGCTATGGCCGATTGGCTTGTTGCTAATGATTATGATCTTTCTGATCGTGGTGTCGAACTTCTAACGCCCTACGTTGAAGAGGGGATGAAATTTGTGGCGCTGAAATTACGCAGTGGCCAGACATCAGGCAGTATTCAACCACTGATCATGAGATACAGAAGCGACAAGCCCGTTGTACCTATTCGTTTGACCGCAGTTGCAGCGCAAGACGATATGGGCGTGATTGTATGGGTTGTGGGTGACAGCCGAGCAGTACCCGAAAACTATTTGCACGTTATTCCTAACTACACGCGACTTAACTGGTATGCGGGTCGCTTCAACGCCTTCGCAAGCTATCAGTCTTTGATTACTGATGCTATGGATGAAGCTGGCGGCCAAGGCTTTGCAACAGATTACGCTGCAACAATAAATTCAGATATTACAGCGTTTTTGACGAATGAAGAATTTTATACCTCCCAACTAACATTTATAAACTCACGCGCTAACGACGCAGACGCTCTAGTAGATTTGTTTAATTTAGGTTTCCGCAGTGATGCTTTTCTTGATGCTTTTATGCGTATTTTGCCTTTGCCGGCTGGGCAAGACACCTTTAGCTATCAAAGCCCACAAGCGTTGCAGGTTCTGTTTAGCGCAGAAGAGCTTGAAAGCGCAAGAGCTGAGATCCTTCAAGCGCTTAACGATATCGAAATTGAACCACTGAGGGAAACCTTGGCGCAGCTGCCGGAAGGTGAGTACATGACGCGGCTTTATACTACCTTGTCAGCAGATGAAATGACATTGGATCCAGAGTTTGATTTTAACCCTGATATGGCTGACCAAGGCCTGACACGGCAAGCAACAATGAACATTAGTTGCACCGATGACGGTACGCAATGGTCTCTTACGCTGGGCGCTGGTACCGGCCGAGATGGAGAACGGGTGATCGAAGCTGATGGTTCAGTACCGTTTGCCGTACCAGAACCTATCACTATTCAAAACCCTGTGTTTGTTACGCAACGAACCTCAGCTGTCACCATGCCTGAGCTTCAGGATCAGAACAGTTTTGCCACTGCGGTAATTGATCGTTCTGGCAATTTGATGAATGCCGAAGACTTTATCAATGGTGTTACCAGTAGCACCGAAGGTACTGATTCGGATGGCACGGACACAAACGGATCTGATCCAGATAACCCAGTCACTACAGATATTGTTGAAAGCCTGGCTGATTCAGACAGTGACAGCGGTGGCTTCTTTGGCAGCTTCTCAATGTTCTTTATTGTGATTGGGCTGTTGTTTAATCTGCATAGGCGGCGCGTTGTGATACACGCCTGAGTTACAGTTTAATCTGAAGTATAAATTGCATTGGCAGAAATAGATCCGAGAGTATCAATAGCTTTAGGGTAAATGACAAGCCGTAATATAAAAGCCCGCATCATGCTACCGATTTCTTATGGTGCGGGCTTACCAAGTAAAGATATAAAAATAACAGCGTTAATCCAGGTGTTCAGAAAGCTTGCACGATTTTCTTAAGCCACCATCTAGTTACCAAATATTTCACGTCGATCAGTAACAAACAAGCTAGATGAACCCGGGTTCGCTTCTTGGTAAATCACCGTTTCTCCATCACCACTGATCGCTAGTACTTGCACGCCCAGTATGGATTCATAAGTCACTTCAAGCCTTGAATCGTATAAGTAATACCCAGAGTAAAAACCATTTTCAGGTACTATGTCTGCAATCTCCTGATTTGCTCGCACCAAAGAGAATCGTCCGTCGTCACTCATATCAATAGGGGATGAGAAGCGGCTTCCATTCCATATATCCACGAATGATGATCCAGAAATATTATGTAAACGTGCTCGACCCGTGACCTGGAATGCAGCGATTTGCGCTAATACACTATTGCCATTAAAAGAGCTCCCTGCAACCTCTCCTCCAAAAGAAAACTCGATTGCTTCATCAGTCAAAGAATCATATCTCATTGTCATAATCACAATTTGAGGTACCGAAAACCGCAGAAAAACATACCTGCCATCGGGAGTAATATGATCTGGGCTAACATCACCTTGACGACTATCACCATCTCGTGAATTGGATATAAGCGTAGTCGTAGTTTGTTCAACATTGTAATGGTACAGGTTGGAATCGAACGTGGACGTCTCCGGCACCAGGTCTGTCGCTGTTGAACTGTAATAAATATCAGAACCGTCAAAATCTATAACAGGCTTACGTGACACTCCATTTGCCACGCCAGCAGTATTATTGTAGGTATGTGAAATCAAAGTTATGTTTTCATCAGCTTCATCCCATAGATAAACATTCTGATCGCTTGCCTCAAATACAACTTTACTTCCGTCTCCACTGATACGTGCATTATTACTGTCACGAGTATTAGTTCTAACCAGCTTACGATCCCCAGTACTCATATTCTGATGAAACAGCTTTCTGATTGTTTCGTTATTCTCATTAATTTCAGCGACATGGAAAAGCACATAACGCCCATCTTGACTGACGTCGACATAGCGAGGAATCGCGCCAAAATTAGTTCGGCCATTAAATTCAACTGAAGACGCTACTTGAGTAAGCGCTGCCGTTCCAGCATTGGGCCTTTGCGACACATTGACAATAATGACTTCCGATTCTGCGCTGCTCTCAGCATTCGCTATCGACTCTTCATCCGCAGAAGCATCAAAAACAGCTCTTACAGATACATAGTATGTGGTCCCAATATCGACATCGCTGATAGTGATCGCGTTTGTTTCTATCTGGTGTACAACAGGCAGTACAGTTCCTCTGGGACCATCTGCGACAAGCACTTCATAACGACTTGCATCAGAGACGAGATTCCATTCGAATGCCAGTAATTCAGCACTATCTACAACTTCTAACTGAATTACCTGAGTTGATAAAGAGTCTGGCTCTGGATCACCTGCAGCCGTAACACCACTACTACTCACAGGATCAAGCGCATCTATAACACCATCACTATCTGAATCCAGCGGAGCATCTACTGCACCGATTTCATTAAAATCGCTTATCCCATCTCCATCACTATCAAATTCATCAGGATTAGTACCCAGTGCGATCTCTACAGAATCTTGTATTTGGTCAAAGTCCCGATCCTGCAGTAATCTATCCACCCAGTCCACAACCGATTGTATGGAATGTCCCCCTTCAGATTGCACTGTAAAGGTGGCTCCAGTGTTGAGATAGTTTAAGCTCAAAAAAGCTGGCACGTCGAATCTGCTCTTTAGCTGCCCCATAACTTGTTTTGTTGCCGCCGATACTGACTCTGGCGAACGATCTGCTTTAACTATCAAATCCATTAAAAGTGTCAGTGGGTCATTTTTATTCTGAATGTTAGTAATTTTTCCCGCATGCGTGAACTCGTAATCTGTCTTACCATCGTTATTAATAAAAGAGCTAACTCTGGCTTGACCGAATTCTTCTATATCAGCAAAAGTGATGGGCAGTGGTGCAGAATTGACAGTCACAGACGGATAACCATATAACAAAGTGGCGTATCTTGCGATTCCACCTCCAAGCGAATGTCCTGTAAAAGTGATTTCAATATCACCGATATCAACAGAATCTGAAAGCTCACCAATCTTCTCAATCGACTGGCTCACGAAGCTCTTGGTGTCATCCTTAATAACATTATTACCACCAGGATTTATTAACGCTATATCTGTTTCAAGATCATTAGATAGATCCCGTAATTTCTCTTTTTCAGACAAAGATGCTCGGCCGGCTCCAGTTCCTCCAAATGCAATGACGTATCTATGTGTTCCAAGCTTTTGATAAAGCCCAGCTTTAAAGCCAGTTTCATTGTCAAATTCCTCAAGAACAAGATTCCAGCCACGCATGGGCATATAGTCATCAGGGTTTGGAGGTAATTCGTCTTCGTAGACGAGCGAAGACAAGTAAATTTCTTCTCCATAATGACTTGCAATTGTTTGTTGAAGCTCAACCTCTTCTGTTTCTCTGGAATTATCTGCAAAAATACTTGCCAAATCTGTCGTGTAGCTATTGAGCTGGCTTGCAGTAGAAGCACCAAAATGTGCCAAAGCGACCGGGTTTTCTACAACGCGGCCTATTTCACGTAACTTACTGAGCACGTCAACGATGGTAATGTTGGAGTCTTCCTGATCGAAAAATTCGTCTGTGAGCGGTGGCTTGGCTTCATCTAATTGAATTCGGTTACTGTTACTTTGATTTACGTTGAGCGATTGCAAAAGCACTAGCGTGTCTACATAGTCTGATTCAGCTGGTGTTTCGAGAATTTTAAATCTGGCTAAGCTAGCCGGTGTGACAATCGCTGATCCGGGTGCTGAGCCAACTTCAACATTCTTGATAGCGAATGTCACTATTTCACCAGGTCGATATTGGAACTGACCATCTGCATCTGTTACACCTTGAAGTGTGGGTGTTTTATACCTCAAACCGGACACCCATGTATCCAGAAACGCCCCGGTCAGTACAATATCCTGTACTGGCATAGCGATCGTCAAACCAGAACCGTCTTCACTTGTACTGTTAGAATCAGCACTACTAGTATCAGCACTACTAGTATCAGAATTATTAATGCCAGTATTATTTGAACCTGAACTACAGGCAGACAATAGCGCACAGAAAACGAGACAGGGTATTGATTTGTTTTTCATTATCGATATTCAGGTA
>CALHRQ010000116.1 GCA_938038175.1 uncultured Granulosicoccaceae bacterium
GTTGTTGTTTGCACAGTACCTACCTACTGTTGCCGGCATCGTTCAAGACGGTTCTATCCACAGCTATAAACCAGACAGCATCCAAAATATGTTTGATCATCATGCGGATACATTTGATTCAAACCTTACTGCATTGCACTACAGTGGACCCGAATTACTCGCCAACCTGATCAGTAAAGTAAATTTTGACGAATACCCAAGAGTCAACGCACTGGATGCCGGGTGCGGAACCGGTCTTTGTGGCGCTGTTATCAAAGAGGTAGCCGACGAGCTGGCTGGAATTGACCTCTCACAGAAAATGTTGGATGTTGCGGCAAAAAAAGGTTGTTATGACAACCTGAAAAGGATGGATCTCCTGTCACTCGAAAATGTGTATCCACAAACATTTGACTTGATCACCTGCATTGATACGCTCTGCTACTTTGGTGATTTGGCTGCCGCTCTTTCTAGCTTGCATCATTATCTCAACAACAATGGCGTACTGATTTTCATTCTGGAACTATCGACAAATACTGACAATGACTTCACTCTAAAAGCAACAGGACGCTTTGGCCATCAGAAAAATTACTTGTTATCGGTACTCGAAAAAGTTGGCTTCTCAAAGCCTATCGCTCTCATTGAGAGCACGCTCAGAATGCAATATGAACAACCTGTTAAGGGACTTGGAATCGCGGTGTATCGTTGTCAATAAAAAAGGCGGAATTGATTGCCTTGTCTTATCGCTTTTACAAACTGATTCGGATTCCAATCGAAATTGAAATCACGACCAACTTAGACCTTTGTCCAATTGACAGCGATTACCGCAAACAGTAAGTTGCGGTCATTGGAAACTGAACAAGCGCAAATAAAAGCGCTTAAATAATGTAATAGGACAAGGTTGTGCATATATTTTGGGAAGGGGCATCAGGGCATTTTTTGGGGTTTCTCAAAACAGGCGAGTTTCAAAAATTCGGTATTGACTTGCATGGCTCCTATCCCCGCTCCAAAAAGCTCCCCCATATTTCAGTTTATCAACTAGAAAATAATAAATGGCGCAAGATGAAATGGAGCCTACAGATCCGGAATGTCGATGGGGGAATTGGATTAAAACCGATTGATCGTAAAAGACTACTGCGTCTAATCAATGATGAAAAACTCATAGACGAATTTATTCGAGAAGTATGTAAAAAACACATCGCCCTCTACCCTCAAAAAAAATCTAGTACACAACAAGCAGCCTTTAAAAACGACGATTTCCCTGCGTTACCCGTAATCACACCCGCTGTGCGAGAAACACCAGCCGTTATGGATCCTGTGCAAGCACAACTTGAAGCTTTACCAGAAGAGATTCGTAGTGTTGTCGAAGGCACTGGGATCTTCAATAACTGAATACTCTATATTTTGGCTCATGCTCGAGCACGGCTGCGGGTAGGATCTACAAACGGAATGTCACAGATAGTGGCAATGAGTCTTTTGCCATGATTGTCGAGCTTGCCTGTTTCTATTTCATTGCCAGTCTGAGCGTGCTCTATCGAGAACCTTGCCATCGCAATTGCACAATCAAGTGCTGGAGAAACCGTGGCACTGGTAACGACACCTACTTGGCGACGTCCAACCATCACAGGGTCACCGTGATTTGGCAACTCATGCCCATTAAATCGAAGCCCTTTTAACACGCGCCGCGGATGTTCCGCATTTCTTTTCAATGCATCCATACCAATAAATTGTTGTTTCTTAAGATCAACTGCGAAGCCTAATCCTGCTTCAAAGGCATCTGTATCGGGTGCAAACTCGGCTCCACTGGCCATTAATCCGGCTTCAATCCGAATAGTATCCAGAGCTTGCAGGCCCATAGGTGTGATACCCAGATCCGCACCTGCATCCATAATGGCATCCCATACAGCGAGTGCTGATTTTTCATGACAAAATATTTCATAACCTAACTCACCGGTATACCCACTGCGCGTCAGCTGGAAAGGTTCACCCTCACGATCATACAATCGTGCAATTGTTGATCCGAACCATTTTAATTGTTCGACATCGCTATTAGTAGGTTGAGTAAACGCTATCCGCTTCATCAGCTCACGACTGTTCGGGCCTTGAACAGCCAGGTTAGGCATCGAACTGTATAACGACTTTATCCAGACATTAAGCCCTTTTTCTTCAGCTACGGCTTTTAACTGTAAACCACTGTCGTCTGATCCACAACACCATCGAAACGTATCCGGGGTGAGTCTGAACAATGTACCGTCATCAATAACGCTACCGGTATCATCACAGATTAACGCGTATATCCCTCGGTTAACCGCAAGCTTAGTGATGTCTCTGGTCAGAGCACTTTGCAACAGCGCTTCTGCATCCGGCCCAAGTACATCGAACTTACGTATGGATGACATATCCTGAATGGTGACTGCGCTGCGGCAGGCTTCGTATTCTTTATGACTACGCGTGGACTCATAAGATACTGGCAACCAGAGATCTCGGGCTACAGTAAAGTGACGTGTCAATGCGCTTGTTCGTTCATGAAATGCAGAATGTTCTGTCAATATTGGCTCCGCGTCCGGCTCACTACGATAAGCTACCGCATGTCTGACCGGCGTCGTTTTTTGATAGATCCGAACGTGAATATCGGTTGGATTCCAGCCGTTTATCGGGTCGACGTCATCAGGGCACGCTGTCGACACGGCAACTAAATCAGTCATAGCCTCCAAGGCAACATAGTCACCCGGTTGCGACCATGCTTCATCTGACTGGATCAGGTTGTCACGATGATCTATCCACGAATTAAAGAAAAAGTTGACTGCGGGCCAGGCCGCACGTTGCTCAATACCATAGTGCGAATAAGCATGACTGATGTT
>CALHRQ010000117.1 GCA_938038175.1 uncultured Granulosicoccaceae bacterium
ACCCGCGATGAGAAAATGCTTCGCTTATCGCTTCTCGCAATGTCTGACTTAAGGCTGCCTTAGACTGTTGTTCATCGCTAATGCTACTGCCAGAAAGGATAAACACCAGGGGAATCATCGACAGCACCACTATTGCCAAACCCGTCATGGTTGCGGACCAACCTACTGTTTGTATAAAGCCCTGGCTTATCGGAGAGAACAGAACCTGACCTAATGAACCTGCGGCTGTTCCCAAACCTAAGACAAGCGAGCGCTTCTCGGGACCAACCATGCGCACCATCATTGCCAGGGCTAACGTAAACGCTGAAAATGCGATACCCAAACCTGACAGCACACCGGCGAACACATTTAGTGCTGCACTCGATTCGGACGCAGCCATACCATATAAACCGATGGCATAGAGTACAGCACCAAATGAAATGACTTTGGTGGAACCGTACTTGTCCGCCAATGCACCCGCCACAGGTAAGCCTAAACCCCAGAACAGATTCTGAAGTGCTAATGCAAAGCCAAAGGTTTCTCTGGTCCAACCACGCGCTGTGGTCATTGGCTCTAAAAACAGCCCTAGTGATGAGCGCACACCAAATCCGATCAATGCGATTAAACAACCGGCCAGCATGATCAGCAGCGGGTTTCTCATCACTGAATGACGAGCCCTTTGTGGATTACCAGTGCCATTGGGGTTATCGGGATTAACGTTTTGATTCATTTTGTGGCCCAGGTCCTGTCGCTCGGGTTAGATCACTATTGGAACACACAACATCGCGCACAGGCGAGATTGAATCTCAAGTGGCAATGATGAGGACTTCAGCGCAAATCAGCTCAACATTAAGCTCTTTCAACCCAGATACAGCCGCCATAGCCCACAGTTTGGTTCTTGGAACTGAAATCGGTCTGAGTATTTTCCGATACAGGATCGTGGGAGAAAAGCACAGCAGTTCTCTCTGGTAGAAATAACAAAAGTGAGTTGTTAATGGTCAGTTTTTTTCAGCAGCAGCATCGCCATCTGCGTAGGCGCAAATTAGTCTGTTGTGCAGTTGCAGCATTGTCGCTATACACATTGCCTGCCTCATCACAGGAAGGTGCGGAACAGTTTTCCCTGCCAGTGGATACCAGCAGGCTGGATGATGCCACCGGCGCTCCCATCACGGGTCAAGCCAAAGGCATGCAATACGAGCTGGTACAAGGTTTCGCGGTAGCTCAGGGCGATATGGTAGTGGGAAGACTAAACTTTGCCACTGGTGTTTTAGAGTTTCCGTCTCAAACACGCGCTCTTGGCCTTAGCCGCACACTGGATCGATGGCCAGATGGCATTGTGCCTTATCAGTATTCGGCTACTGTGACGGATACACAACGACAAACCGCAACCGAAGCCGTTAAGCACTGGAACACGAACACCAGCCTGCTACTGACCGAGCGGACCGCCGCCAACGCTGAAATGTACCCAGATTACATTACCTTCGAGTCCAGCACAGGATGCGCTTCGTGGGTTGGTCGTATCGGCGGCCAGCAACAAGTGTGGCTGGCAAATTCATGCACGGTGGGCAGTGTGATTCACGAGATAGGTCACGCGGTCGGCCTGTTCCATGAACATACGCGTCCCGACCGGGACAATTTCGTTTCCATCAACTACGACAATGTTGCCAGCGGAAAGGAAATCAACTTTGAAATTATTGACGTCGGTGGCGAATCTGTAGGCGACTACGACTACGGTTCGATCATGCATTATGGTGAGTTCTTTTTCAGTTCCAACGGCAATCGTACCGTTGTAGCACCTGACGGTGTGACGATCGGACAACGAGTTGCGTTGAGCGATATAGACAGGGCAAGCGTGGATAGTATGTATGCTACTGATCTAAAGCTTGCGCTGGAAACCAGAGCTTGGCAAGACGCCCAACGTATCGATCTGACTATTTCCAACATCGGCGCGCTGGGAGCTAACACATTAACATTAATGGCTAACTGGGGTGAAAATGCCAACTGGCTCTCTGTCAGCGCAGACAGCGGCTGGGACTGTCAGCAGTTTGGTGTTGAACTGCGTTGCGAACGCCCGACCTTACCGGAAAATTCGGATTCAAGCTTCTCTATTCTGGTCGACCCTGCTACCGGATCAGCGGATGATCTAAGCGTGCGTCTTACGTCTCGGACTCAGGATACCGACCTCAACAATAATATGTTTAACGATGTTGTGGAAACAGCACCAGCAAACGATGTGCAACAGCCACTGGCCGCAGCACCTGAGCAGAAACCTGAGGCAGACAATGGAGTCAGCGTGGAGGCAACGGATTCATCTAACAACGCTGAGCCAGCCAATCCTGCAAGGATTGAGCAAGAGGAGGAAACCACAGCAACACAGCCAACACCTGCTGAGACGGAAACTGACGTGCAAGTACAATCACAGGTAGACAACGAGATTCCGCCAGCGTCTCCGTCTACGCCCACACCAGCACCGACAACGACACCGACAACAATTGCAAATCAGACAGAACAACAAACAAATACAACAGCATCGCCAGCCACCACGGACCCGGTTGCTACTGAAGTTACTCCGCTTAGCAGTGCGCAAACCGCAGCAGAGTCACTGAATACTTCATCCTCTGCCCCCGAATTACAGGCAGCCAATGCCGTAGAAACCGTTGACGTAGCAACAGGTAGCGGTGGCGGTGGCGGTGGAATACTGTTTTTAGCGCCGCTTGTTGCAAGTGTTCTGAGATTCCGCCGCCGCAAGCTTAGTGCGGTGGTTAACACCGCAGCACGCCGTTAAACGGATATACACAGACTTAATGGCAACCAAACAAGCAGTCATACAAGCAGTCATAAAGGCAGTCAAATAAAGTTAAACATACAGGCAACATCGGTAATTATGGGATTAGGCGTACGCAAATAAAGCGGGCAAGCTAGAATAGGGTTTTGTTTTTTTAAGAACCACACCCTTATGAGCGCATCGCCTTCGCCCGTCCCCATGGTTGATCTTCGCCAGCAGTACCTGTCGATGAAAGAGAGTATCGACAAGGCTATAGCTGAATCCATCGATGCAACACGCTTTATCATGGGCCCGAATGTTCAGGCTTTCGAGCGTGAGGCGGCTGAGTATCTGGGTGTTAAACACGCCTTAAGCTGCGCCAATGGAACTGATGCACTGCACCTGGCATTACGTGCGCTGGGTCTGGGGCCAGGTGACGAGGTGATCACTACGCCTTTTACGTTTATTGCAACTGCCGAAGCCATTGCCTATGTTGGTGCAACGCCTGTCTTTGTCGATATCGATCCCAATACGTTTAACATTGACCCTACAGCACTGCCTGCTGCGCTAAGCGAACGTACCCGAGCCATCATTCCTGTCCATCTCTTTGGGCTGCCCTGCGACATGACTGCCATCGCTCAGTTTGCCAGCGAACACAAGCTATACGTCGTTGAAGACTGTGCGCAAAGTTTTGGTGCAAGCGTTGCCAGCAAGCAAACCGGGACCATGGGTGATATTGGTTGTTACAGTTTTTTCCCCAGTAAAAACCTTGGCTGCTTTGGCGACGGTGGCATGCTTGTTAGCAATAATGACGAACTGGCAGAGCATATCCGTGTTTTCCGTGCGCACGGCTCAAAAGTGCAATACCACCACTCAGTGATAGGTTATAACAGCCGCCTTGATGATATCCAGGCCGCTATATTGCGGCAAAAATTAGCGCATATAGATACCTTCAATACTCAAAGGCTACGTGTTGCAACACGCTATTGTAAGAATTTGTCAGACGCCAATCTGCAACTACCTTTACTAAAAAGTCCGGTAACGCAATCTGCCGCCACATCTGTGTTCCATCAATTTACGCTACTCACTGATCGCCGTGCAGAGTTACAACAAGCACTGCAACAAGCCGATGTTGCATCGGCAGTTTACTACCCTATTCCTTTACATAAGCAAGCAGCGATAGCAGCGCATTTGACTAAAGCCTCACATTACCCTATCGCAGAATCACTTAGCGAACGTTGTCTGTCTTTACCGATATACCCAGAACTGGATGACATCACGGTTGATCGCATATGCGCCGTTATCAAAAGTGTATTGAAGTAACCATAGACATCGACGCAAAGGTTTAGAGCGTGAGTAAAAAACCACTGCTGATGATTAGTGCCGGTGAAGCATCTGGTGATATGCATGCAGCACATATGCTGCACGCCTTAAAAAAGCGTGGCATCGAGTTTGACGCTTTTGGCATGGGCGCTGATAAGCTCGCAAGCGAGGGAATGGAATTAACGCTCGATTGCCGCGACCTTGCTGTTATTGGAATCGTAGATGTACTGATCAATTATCCACGCTTTTTAAAACGGATTAAAAAGCTCAGGGCGGCACTGGTAGCACGCAAACCCGATTTACTGGTTATAGTCGATTACCCGGACTTCAATTTAAAGCTTGCCGAAACAGCAAAATCATTAGGCATACCTGTGCTGTTTTACATTAGCCCGCAGATCTGGGCCTGGCGAAAAAAGCGCATTACACGCATTGGTAACCTAGTTTCACATATGGCCGTGTTGTTTCCGTTTGAAGTCGATGTGTATGAGCAAGCAGGTATACCGGTTACTTACGTCGGGCATCCATTGGTTGATGATGCGGTCTGCCCGCTTGAACAAACAGCTGCTAAGGACAAACTCAAGCTGAATCGGGATCAACCCGTGGTCGCCTTGTTACCGGGTAGCAGAAACGGTGAACTGGCCAGAAACCTGCCGGTGATGCTCGACACAGCCCAACGCATTAAAGCCAGTACGGACGGTTGCCAGTTTGTGATTCCGGTGGCACAAACACTTAGCAGGCAAGCCGTAGCTGATCATGTGGCAAGACACAATCTTCCTTGTACGATCATCGAAGGTGATAGCTATACAGCGATGCGTGCGGCCGATGCTGTACTAAGCGCATCGGGTACTGCCACGCTCGAAACCGCGATGATCGGCACGCCCATGGCTATTATGTATGTGATCAACCCGATCAACTACGCCATCATGAGCCGCTTAATTCAAATTGAACACATTGGCTTAGTTAATATTGTGGCAGGTAAAGGTATCGTCAAGGAGTTTATACAGCATGAAGCACAAGCAGACGCTATGGCAATTGAGATTCAAACGCTACTGAATGATGATGCCTACCACCAGGCAATGCGACAATCGCTTGATAAGGTGCGGAACAGAATGGGAGATGGCGGCGCTTCTATACGTGTAGCCGAACTGGTGGAACAACAGCTTAGCAGCACGCTCAATTAGCAGAACACCAAAGATAAAAAGCCGATAGAACGGGACGCGGATTATATATACAACGCGTATATAAAAACGGGCTGTCTGAATTGAATCAGACAGCCCGGAT
>CALHRQ010000118.1 GCA_938038175.1 uncultured Granulosicoccaceae bacterium
CCAAAGCCAGAGCCGCATTTGATCGATCTGCTGAATTGTTTGATACCACAATGGGCTGGCGCTTTGTTAATTCTCAGATGGTGCGCCAGTTCGGTATCGATTCAATGCCTGATACAGCGGAGAATGTAGCAAAGGACTATGCGGTCTCACGCGAGGATCAAGATGCTTTTGCGTTGCGCTCACAGCAACGGGCAGCCTCTGCCATTGCATCAGGAAGGCTAAACCATGAAATTGTTCCCGTGACAGTACCAAAACGCCGTGGGGATGATGTCATTGTAGAGCATGACGAGCACCCGCGAGAAACCACATTGGAAAAGCTAGCTACATTGTCGGCGCCTTTCCGAGAAAATGGCTCAGTGACCGCAGGTAATGCTTCTGGCATTAATGATGGTGCAGCAGCCGTATTTGTTGCATCGGAAAAAGCGGTAGCCAAGCATGGACTGACACCGCGCGCACGCATTGTGGGTATGCGCACTGTTGGTGTTGAACCTCGTGTTATGGGTATTGGACCGGCTCCCGCTATTAGCTCTCTACTTGAAAAACACCAGCTGTCCTTGTCTGATATTGATGTTATTGAAATCAATGAGGCATTTGCTGCACAAGCTCTCGCTGTAACAAGGATGCTGGAGTTAGTCGATACTGATACTCGTGTTAATCCTAATGGTGGTGCAATAGCGCTGGGTCATCCCCTGGGGATGTCAGGTGCCAGGCTTGCAATTACTGCTTCGCTGGAGTTGCAACTGACAACGGCCAAGCGTGCTGTTTGCGGTATGTGTATCGGCGTTGGACAGGGAATAGCAGTATTACTTGAATCGCCTTGATACTTACACAGCAAGTTTAATCTTACAAGCGCGCTAAGTTAAGCACGCTAAGTTTAAACCTGACAAGTATATATCTGAAGAGAATCAGATCGTACGATATAAATCGACGTACTTTAACCCAGAACTGCTGTCGCTTCTATTTCAATCATGAACTCTGGTAGTGCTAATGATTGAACACCGATTATTGTATTGGCTGCGGGTACCTCTCTGCCATAAAATTCGCCGATGGCTTTTCCAATGGGTTCCAAAAAGGCTGGGTTGAGATTAACCACATACGTTCTAAGGCATACAATGACAAGTCACTCTAGGGCTTGTGCATCTCTACTGATAACTACCCTGTCTACATGACACTGACTGGTTCTGGTATCTATTTTTAGACTGACTCAAGCGCAGCATACAAATGCTTGTAACGCTGATACTGTTCGATAAAACCATTACTGACGCTTGCATCGGGTTCGATGGTCTTTGCAACGTCTGGTGTTGTACAAATAGTAGCCGGAGCGCTGCCTGTAGCGGCAATCATACCGAGCCTGGCAGCGCCGAGGCTTGCCCCGAAGTCGCCATCCACCGCAACCTGTAGAGGCAGCTTTAATGTACTGGATAACATGCTTAACCAATAGTTGGATTTTGCACCACCGCCAACCGCATAGGCACTTTGAATTTGCGTACCGGCAGTTGTCAAAGCAGCCTGGCAATCAGCAAACGCAAATGCAACACCCTGTAAAACGGCTTGTGCCATTTCTTTAGTGTCGCTCTTATGTGATAAACCGGTGAATACACCACGTGCCATCGCATCATTATGTGGTGTACGCTCGCCCCCAAGATAAGGTAAGAACAAAACCTCGGTCGGGCGTGGTGTATCGCCCTCCAGCATGGTTGTTAGTTCGGCTGGTGATTTTCCTGTAACACCTGCAAGCCAGTTGAGCGCATCTGTGGCAGCGAGAATAACGCCCATCTGATGCCAGGTATTCGGAACGGCATGACAAAAAGCATGTACGGCACTTTTTGCATTAGGTTGATAGCGTGCATTGCTGGCAAACAAAACACCTGACGTGCCTAATGATAGAAATGCATTACCCGCTTTAATGGTGCCCATACCACAGGCACTGGCGGCATTGTCACCCGCGCCACCTGCTACAACAACCTGATCACTCATCCCGAATTGTTGTGCAAGTGCTTTTCGTAATGTACCAGATATGTCAGAGCCTTCGACTAATGAGGGCATGTGCGATTGATCAAGACCAGTGGCCTTTAGTTGCGTGTCCGACCAATCTCGCTTTGCAACATCAAGCCAGCCAGTACCTGCGGCATCCGACATTTCTGATACGTGTTCACCAGTTAACCATAAACGCAGAAAATCTTTTGGTAGTAACACTTTGCTGGTTTTTTCAAATACGAAAGGTTCGTTCTTTGCAACCCAGCTGAGCTTTGGTGAAGTGAAGCCCGGGAATAAAATGTTGCCGCAGATATCCCTGGATTGCGATGTATCAAGTTCAGCTGCCTCTGCATGGCTGCGCGTATCGTTCCATAAAATGCATGGCCGGAGTACATTGTCGGATGAGTCTATCAGTGTAGCGCCGTGCATATGTCCCGAAAGACCAATGCCTTTGACAGCAGCAAGCGATGCTTTGTGCTTCTGGTGCAGTTCGTTTAAGGTTTTTTCAGTCGCACTTATCCAACTGACAGCATCCTGCTCAGACCAGCCATCGTGCGACCGCTCGACCGTTAATGCCGCGCTACTGCTTGCAATGATCTGCTGGTCGTCATCCATCAATACAGTTTTTACACTTGATGTACCAAGATCAATTCCTAGAAACATGCTGCCTCACTGTAGTTTGTTCTTGCCATTACTTATATTTTACAATTTAATCGCTATCGCTTTTCTCGCTCTACATTTTTATGCTCATACCAGTGTTTGAAAAATTTATTGCTACGGTAGCCTTACTCATTATTCTCTGGCGGATACCAGTACATAACATTGTCATCGCTTCTTTCGATCACCGCGAACTGATTTGCAAATAGCCTGTAGGGTGCGCTCCATTCACCGTCAGGCCATTTTATCCTGACAATTGCTCGTTCCGCGACACCCAAACCGATGTGAGTGAAACCAAGATGGCCGGATGCATGTCCACCGCCAATGGAGACTTTGCGAGTCTGGGTGTGGTTGCCGGTTTTAATGGTGATCTGTGCGCCTATTGCTTGTCTGTTGTTGTCCTTTTGTTTGAGTTCCAATGCCAGCCAATTTCCACCGGATCTTACGCCATCGCCGTTTTTAAATCCGCTATGCCGTAACAGACTGACAGGGGCGGATCGGTTGACTACCAGCAGATCAAGCAAACCATCAGCATTAAAGTCAGTCACGGTTGCACCACGGCCGCGTCGATCAAGTGCAATACCGGCAACATCACCATGTTCTATAAACTGGCCTTGATGATTGGCCAGGAGTAAGTTGTCTGGATCAAATGCTGCAAAGTCAGGCATGCGCTCAACATTACCCTTGGAGATATAAATGTCGAGTAAGGCATCGTTATTGAAATCTGCCATAGCAGCATGCCAACCTGTTGAAGGTTTGATATCCCCACCAGTATAGGGCCTGTGTGCGGTAGCACCGAGTGCAAATGCCACATCATCGTAAACAGGGCGCTGCTCTTCGCTTGCCTGAATCACATCCACACTTTGTAATTTGGTGTCACCCATGGATGTGAGTACATATTCTGGAAAACCGTCTGCATTCAGATCGCCTTCGGCAATGCCCATCCCCCAGATGACCAGTGACTGCCAACCATCTGCGCGACCATACAGACGAGGGTATCGGCCCGTAGTGAGGTTCCATAGCTGCTCTTCACCACCACGATGATAATGCCTGTCGTTAGTGATACGCAGTGCCTCATTACCACTCTTGTTCCAATCGGTAAACAACAAAGACAGGGAGCAGTGGCCAGGTGTCAGCGCGAAGGGTTGATTGTATTTAGGTGCATAGGATTCTGGGG
>CALHRQ010000119.1 GCA_938038175.1 uncultured Granulosicoccaceae bacterium
CGTACAGCTGAGGTTTCATCAATTTTACGTTTTGCTGGCGTTGGTACGGTTGTGTTATCCATGTTTCTTTTTTTAGTTAACGGCATGCACCTAGCCAATGATGAGTCCCGCTTTCATTCCATGTTGGCAATGACTGGCATGTTATCTGTTGCAGGTTTTATGATGAGTAAAATGCTGGGTGAGAGAAAAGGGTCACGCGCTTTTTTCAGCCTGGCCGTTGTATCGGTACCCATTAATTTCACTGTTTTGGGCGCATTGCTTTATGGCATGTTTGGTTTAGACAAAACAGCCGTGAACTATCCGGACTTAGCTTTATGGACTGCTAACAGTGTTTCAAGTGTTATTACAGTTGGTTTGCTTTCTAGTGTGTTTCTCCTCGTGGTCACATTTTTTGCTTTCTCTATCATGGCAAAAAAACATCGTGGCTGGCTAACTTTGTCATTAATGCTCAGCTGCGCCATGTTGCTGGTGCCCTTGCGTGGGGCTGTTGTCATCGTTCCCATTTGCGCTGCTATGGTGTTAGCGCTTGTGTGGGTGATCAAGCGCTATTCGAATAACTGTGTGAGTTTGCAAACACCCTCTGCACATGTCGCGAAAGTACTGCTTTTTTTACCTGTACTCATAATGCTGGTCCGTAGCTTCTGGCTGTATGGTATCGATGAATACGTTGCACTGTTTGTTGCAATAGCAATTCACATGGTGTTAGTGCACTTTTCTGTTAAATCAGCACAGTTAAATTTGATTAAGACTGCTTTTGTATACACAGCGTTTGTGTTTGCGGTAGTCAGTGCAGTATTACTAGCGATTGTGCTTGATTCTCTTAAAGATCTACAGAACCTGGAGCTTCTGTTCTGTTTTGCCTTGTTGGCTTTAGCTTCACATATGTTTTGGCGATTACAGCATACAAGGTATGGCGCGTCAGTGATTGTTGCTACAACGATGATGATCTCAAGCGCTTGCTTATTTAATGTAATGCAAACCAGTGAAGCACATGTGATTTGGCTCTCCTCGGCATTATTGCTGCTTCTGCTGGCGGTGTCAGTTGGACAAAGAGTCGTTCCGGCCATAATCATATCTTCGGTTACGCTGCTGTTATGCCTATTTCTGAAGCTGGAGATAGTCGTAAATTGGGTCACTCTAGCTGGTTGGTGGTCTTTGGCATTACTGGGAATTGTTGCTATCGTTGCCGCATCGCTGCTTGAGCGCTATGGGCCAGCAATCTCAGTTTATTGGGCGTCAATAGCAAAGGCGAAGAGGGTATATACCAAGCAAGAGTTGTAACTATAAGCCAGTGGCAGCTCATCAATAAATGAACTGATGGGCAGCCACTAACTCATTTTAATGGTTGCCATTGACAATAGCGGTATCACTGATTCAGCTGTAACTATTAAAGTTGTATCGTTTTGTATCCTTAAAGTCAGTAAACAGCAATTAGTGCTGTACGGTAGCGATAGCACCGTCTTCGATTAATCGGTGAATAGCCTCCTCCTTCGATAGTCCCAGCCCCTCTAATATTGGTTTAGTGTGTGCGCCAGGTTCAGCGGCGGTGATTGGTTTTTTTGCTAGCGATCGAGAGAAGCGTGGAGCAACTGAAGCTTGCAGCACACCATCAATTTCTACAAAAGTATTTCGATCTTTATTGTGTGGATGTGAGCTTGCCTCTGTAACGGATAGAACAGGCGACACACAAGCGTCGATAGAGTCGAATTCAGCAGCCCAGGTATCTCGAGTTTTTAATTTGAATACAGCGGTCAGTTTTTCTGTGAGTTCTGGCCACAGCGATTTGTCGTCGCTTGCGTTAGCATAGGAATCTGGAATCGCCAGTTTTGCCAATAGTTGTTTTAAAAATATGTTCTCCAAAGCTCCAACTGCGACGTACTTTTTATCCAGAGTTTCATAGCAGCGATAATGCGGAGCGGCGCCATCGATTAAATTACTTTGCCGTGTCTGCTGCCAGGTTTGCTGTGCCATCCAGCTGTGCAGTAAACCCATCATGGCAGGTACACCGTCTACCATTGCTGCATCAATAATCTGGCCTTTATCGGATATGCCACGTTCAAACAAGGCCGAGAGAATGCCCAGTAGCAAAAACATCGAACCACCACCGTAGTCTGCAACCAGGTTGAGTGGTGGCACAGGTGGCTCTTTGTCAAGCCCGATAGCATGCAATGCCCCGCTCAGTGCAAGGTAGTTAATATCGTGTCCGGCGCGCAATGCCAAGGGTCCAGTTTGTCCCCAGCCGGTCATGCGAGCGTAAATTAGGCGAGGGTTTATTTCGGTCAAGATGTCAGGACCCATTCCCAGTCGTTCCATTGTGCCTGGTCGATAGCCCTCAATTAATACATCAAACTGCCCCGACAGTTTCTTTGCCAATTCAATGCCCGCACTGTGTTTTAAATTTATCGTTATTGAGCGCTTGTGGCGGCGGTTTATATCAGCGTATTGAGTTTTGGTACCGGGTCTGTCAATGACAACGACATCAGCGCCCAGGTCGGCAAGAAGTTGACCGGCAAGCGGGCATGGACCCAAGCCTGAAAATTCCAGAATACGTAAGCCGTCAAGTGGACCCATCACTATAGATTGATATTACGGGAGTAGGGGGTATCATACTGCTAATCCTGCCCAGTAAGTACCGATCAAAAAATGATGGCAACAGAAATCAGCGATAAACAGATAGCGGACTATAAGCGTGATGGGGCGGTGCTGTTAAAAGCGGTGTTCCGTGATCAGGTAGAACAACTGCGTGCAGGTGTAGCGGAAAATATGCTGAATCCTGGCCCCTATGCTGCCGAAAATGTTAGCCCAGGCGAACAAGGGCGCTTCTTTGACGACTATTGCAATTGGACCAGGATCGAAGCCTTCGATGCCTTTGTCAGAGAGTCAGCTGCGGCAGAGATTGCTGCCAAGTTAATGCAATCTGAAACTGCACAGATGTTTCATGAACATGTGTTGGTCAAAGAGCCAGGGACTGCAAAGAATACTCCCTGGCATCAGGATAGTCCTTATTATTTCGTTGACGGTGAGCAGACTTTGAGCTTCTGGTGTCCATTGGATTCAGTTAATGAGGCTTCTTTGCGTTGTGTTGCCGGTTCTCATCAATGGCCGCGTCCGGTATTGCCCACGCGCTGGTTAAATGAAGATAATTTTTATCCGAACGAAGAAGACTATATGCCTGTTCCCGATCCTGATTTGGAAGGCATGCCAATTCTTCAATGGTCACTTGAGCCAGGGGATGCGGTGGCATTTCATTTTAGGACATTACATGGCGCCAACGGTAATCATAGCGAGACCACACGGCGTGCATTTTCTTTACGCTTATTGGGAGATGATGCGCGTTATATAGAACGTCCTGGGCGTACCTCTCCACCGTTTCCGGATCATGGTATGTCTGCAGGGCAACGGCTTCGAGAAGACTGGTTTCCTGTTGTGTTTGGAAAGTAACTATCAGGTAGCATATCCAAGATGATGAATGGACAGTTCCAACGGCTTACGCTAATGCGTTTTTAAAAAGGTAGATCATGTCAGAAGGTTATATGTCAGGATTTGGTAATAATTTTGAGACAGAGGCCGTCACTGGTGCTTTGCCGCAAGGACAAAACAGCCCGCAAAATTGTGCCTTTGGCTTGTATGCAGAACAGTTGTCGGGTTCTGCGTTTACCGCGCCGCGCAGTAGCAACGAGCGATCATGGCTGTATCGGATCAGGCCCAGTGTTAAACACGTTGGCCGATTTAAAAAGGTGGATTTCCCGTATTGGTTAAGTGCACCAGATCGTATCGTCAGTTCTTTGCCATTGGGGCAGTATCGCTGGGACCCCATTCCCGTTTCGGGCGCTAATACAAGTTTTATCGAAGGCATCCGCACCATGACTACGGCAGGTGACTGCATGGCGCAAACGGGTATGGCAAGCCATGCTTATGATTTTAATGCCAATGACGAACATCATTATCTGTGCGTAGCAGATGGTGAATTGTTATTTGTACCTTATAAGGGTTCTTTAGCAATATTTACAGAGCTTGGAAAGATGGAGCTTGGGCCGGGCGAGATTGCTGTGGTGCCACGGGGTATGACATTCAGAGCAGATTGTATTGAAGGTAGTGCGCGTGGGTACATTTGTGAAAACTACGGTGCGCCACTGAGCTTGCCTGAACGAGGCCCAATTGGTGCAAATTGCCTGGCAAATCCGCGAGATTTTAAATCACCTGTTGCAGCATATGAGGATAAAGAATCACACTGCAGCGTAACTTACAAATGGGGCGGTGACTTTCATAAAACCGAAATTGATCACTCGCCGCTGGATGTTGTTGCCTGGCACGGAAATTATGCACCCTACAAGTACGATCTAAACACTTTTTCACCTGTTGGTGCTATCGGTTTTGATCATCCTGATCCATCCATCTTTACCGTATTAACTTCGCAAACAGAACAGGCAGGTACTGCAAATATTGATTTTGTCATCTTTCCACCCAGATGGCTTGTTGCAGAGCATACCTTCAGGCCCCCCTGGTATCACCGAAATATCATGAGTGAATTTATGGGGCTTATTTATGGTGCATACGACGCCAAAGAAACCGGCTTTGTGCCGGGTGGTATGAGCTTGCATAACCAGATGTTACCGCATGGTCCGGACGCGCCTGGTTTTGAGAAAGCCAGCAACGCTGATCTTACACCGATAAAACTCGATGGTACGATGGCTTTCATGTTTGAAACCCGATATGCACAAGTCGTTACTGAATATGCTGCGAAAAGTGCTGGTTTGCAGGATGACTATATTGATTGCTGGGCGGGGTTAACGCGCAATTTCCCAAAGCGGGACGATAAAGCTTAACAATATGAAGCTTGCTACCTTAAAGACCAGCCATCGAGATGGAGAACTGATTGTTGTCTCTCGCGATCTTTCGCGTTATGCCAGTGCGAAAGGCATTAGCAACACCCTTCAACAAGCGTTGGATGATTGGGTTGATGTTGTTGCATTACTCGAAGAGCGTTACCAGCAAGTCAACAACAGCTCAATTGAAACCCAGGCATTTAAACAAGCAAGTGCTCATTCACCGCTACCCAGAGCTTATCAATGGGCAGATGGTTCGGCTTATGTAAATCATGTGGAGCTAGTCAGGCAGGCAAGAGGCGCCAGCCTGCCAGAGAGTTTCTGGACCGATCCCTTGATGTATCAGGGTGGATCTGATCAGTTTCTTGCACCACGAGATCCGATCCGTATGCCAACAACAGATTGGGGCATTGATATGGAAGGCGAGGTAGCCATTATCACAGCTGATGTAGCACAAGGGACGCCTGCATCAAAAGCAGCAGATTCGATCAGGCTACTTATGTTGGTAAACGATGTGTCATTACGCGCTCTGATACCAGCAGAACTGGCCAAAGGTTTTGGTTTTTTTCACAGTAAACCATCATCGGCATTTTCACCAGTTGCAGTCACACCAGATGAACTAGGTACGGCCTGGAACGGTTCAAAAATAAACTTACCATTGCATGTTGACTATAACGATAAACCGTTTGGCAGAGCTAACGCTTCAGTGGATATGACTTTCGACTTTCCTACCTTGATTGCACATGCAGCTAAAACGCGTTCACTGGTAGCGGGCAGTATTATTGGATCAGGTACAGTGTCCAATAAATTGGATGGGCAGGCGGGTAAACCAATTACGGATGGTGGTGTGGGTTATTCCTGCATCGCTGAAATGCGTGTGATCGAAACCATTGACACGGGTAAGCCGATAACACCGTTTATGGGGTTTGGAGATACGGTAAAAATTTCGATGTATGACGATGACGGCCAATCCATCTTTGGCGAAATCATACAGGTAGTTGAAAAGATGAATTAAGCGATTCAGTGATGCGCTCTGCCTGGTCTGTTGTTGATAAAAAGCTCGCTACCTACTATTGGTGAGTGCTTTAACTCTATCGGCGTGTGGTGGCTCCAGTTCGGACGATACTGACGACACTAATGACGCACAGACTCAAGCCACAACCCACAACCTTCGAGGCAGATACCGCAACTATCAATATTCTGAACTATTGGACCGGCCGCCAGCAAATGTTATCGTTGCCCAATCTGTGCGCCAGTGAAATGGTTTTTCATTATTTTTAGTCATGACTACCGCATTGAGCATATGTTTAACTTTTGGCTGGTCTTGTAAAATGCGGTCGAATGTCGCAACACCTTGTTGATTGGTCAGTGCAATAACACGATTAACGGTATCTGATTCAGTAAAGAACTCTACCTGTCTGTTAGCAACTGCCTGCCCTTTATGAAGCAGCTTTACCGATATGTTAGAGCCTGCAACAAATGGGTTTTCGATAAATACCAATTCCAGTTCCTGACCCTGAGCGGCGAACACAGGGTTATCAGCTTGCAAGCTGCCTGCATTACTTGCACTACCAGCGTGTATATAGGTTTTAGCGTTACGAAAGTACTGTTCTTTGATGTATTTATTGGGGTAGGCGTATTCCTTGTGCTTTTCGATAAAATCATTCAGACCATGAAAATCCAGAAAACTGTGAAATTTATCTATGGTTTTATAGGTTAATGGGCTTTCGTGTGTCTGCATTGTCGTGAGGTACAGGCCCTCAGTTTCCATCAATGGCTGCAGTGCAGGGTAATCACCCAATCGTGTTTTTAATTCAACCTTTGATGATCCGTCTACCAGAAAAATGGAGTGGAAACGGTCTGAGAAGGGGTATGTCGTTCCGACAAAATCCTGGCCAACACGAACATTAATCTGAGCTTGTTCACCCACTGGGTTTTCGTGGCTGATTGGTGAGAGCCAGAATTCATGTGATTGTGCTATTGAAGGGGCTATGACGAGAGCAACTATCGCTACAGCTTGTTTAAATTGCTTTTTAGCCATGATCAATTACCTTAGTCTTTCTGCAGCTGCGACAGAGCGAAGCTTGCTATTTTTACTTATTGAATCTTATATATTGATACTGATTATGTGTAACTTACTGCTTTTAAATTACTGTATTAAACTGACTATCCATATGAGACATACTAAATGTATTTTAATTGCATTGAAAATTTGCCGTGAATCTTTCTGGCGCAAGTCTTACCATGCAATTCTCTGGACAAACCACGTTATCCCAATGATGGCAATACACAGGGAGGCTGGTTTGACCACGCGATTGTGATACCAGCTCTTTTTACCCAATGGCCAGCCAATAAACACCAGACACAGGGCTATCACAGCAAGTTGCCCTAATTCTACGCCAATGTTAAAAGCGAAAAGAGACGGTAAAAAGGCGGAAGGGTCGAGTCCTATTTCCTGCAGTACTCCGGCGAAGCCCAAACCATGTAGCAAACCAAAGCCGATTACCATTACCAAGCGCCAATGATGCAAATTTCGAGTAAATAGATTCTCCAGGCAAACTACGGCAATAGAAAGAGCGATTAGTGGCTCAACAATAGATGCAGGTACTTGTACCAAACCTAGAACCCCCATGCCCAATGTCATTGTATGTGCCAGTGTAAATGCGGTTACTTGTAAAAGAATTGGACGCCACGCTGTTGTAAGTAGAAAAAGACCAATCACAAACAAAATATGATCTGCACCACGTGGAATGATGTGAACAAAGCCGATCTTTATGTACTGAATACTTGTTTGAAATAGGCTCTTTTGTCGTGTTAATTGTGCTGCTGCGTTCGTGGGGATCTTATCGCTGGTGGCACCTGCCAAAACATAGAAGCTAAAGGCGTTATCACCATCGGCAAGAGCCGATCGCAAAATAATATCTCCATATACGCTGTTCCAACTGAAAGAAACGCTGTCTGTTTGTTCTAGCAGCGTTCCTGTAATGAACAAGGTGGAGTCTCTTGCGCTTCTGGTATCGCCGACAGGTGGTATTTGTAAGGCAGTTGTACCTAACTCAATACTGTATGAATTTGACGTCTGTAGTTCTATTTGGTCGTAAAACGAAGGAGCGTATTTCAGGAATAGCTTGTTTAATTCATCGGACGGTAGGCTTCGGTACTGGTTATATTGTTCTGCAGCAGGGGAGTCGTCGGTATCGTCATGTTCTGTGCCTATCTCTGAAAGAATGGCTTCCAGATTGACAAGCAGTTTCATTTCTATCTGATTTTTATCAAATGCGATGTCTGCAACGGTGGGGCGTACTTCGTGAGCTCGGGCATTTTCTGCTGGCAGGACTAGCAGGTAAATGGGTATGGCCAACATCAGG
>CALHRQ010000120.1 GCA_938038175.1 uncultured Granulosicoccaceae bacterium
GTAGAAGATAATTTGTAGTGCTATTGGTATTGGGCTTCTTGCTAGATTCAACATAAAGCTTTATCAAAAAACGCTAATTCTTTAAACGATAAACGCTAAAGACTTAAATGAATGAAAAGCCCCCTCAATGTACTCTGTGACGTTAAGTAAAGCCCTCAACCTTGTCAACTACCCAATCGAATGATCAGACTACCGGAGATACTCGGTATTACTGGTGTGATTTAAGTGAAATGCAATTCAATATACTTTGTGCAACCTCTCGAAATTCCTGTTTTAATTGATAAAATTCGCTTTTTAGATTCAAGCTGAGACGATACCTTGTTCCAGTCAACATTGACAGAATTATATATCCAGATCCGCTTATTTTTACCGTCTTGTTCATACTATCCACCAAGCAGCTGTTATTACGCTACCGTGCTGTCACTAGCACAGAAATCCGTTTCAGTGAGTATGAATCATACGGAAGAGGCTGTACCTTTAGACCAAATGACCAGCATGGCTAATACGATGACTGATGGGACCGCTATGCCAAGCACCCACAGGTAGATATTGTCTTGAACAAACAAAGCTACCACACTGCTAACCAAACCACCAAATAGCATGGAAGTCAGTCCTTGCAAGGCAACAGCAAAACCAATAATCGTCCCATGTGGCTGCAACACCAGACTAATTGAGTTGGCAACAACACTGAGATAGCCGACGGCAAAAAGTATCAGCGAAAAGCTAATACTCCACGCTGATAAAAAACCAAAGAATGCACTTAACGCTACAATTAGGGTACTGGTGATCATCACCATAGCGGCGATTATGGTGGTCCGCACTACACCAAACAATCCTATGAGTCTATGATTCGCAAATTGCCCAATAATGATACCAATACCATGCACGGCGAAATACAAGGCGAAAGCTGCACCTTCAATATTAAATATGTTTTTGTACAACGAAGCTGTTGTCGCCAGAATCAGTAGCATGCTTACCGTGACAATGGCGTTCAAACACATAAAATAACGTGATTGCCTGTGACGCCATAGCGCGTTTGCCTTTGTTAGGAGTGTTTTAAAACGAAATGTGCTTTTATCTGGCTGTGCATTGGTTTCACCGACCTTAAGCAATGCTATAAGCAACAAACCACAATAAATTGCCATTATCACAAATACCAAACGCCAACTACCTCCAAACTTAAGTACCATTGCACTGAACAACGGAGCAACGATTGGCCCTACAGAAAATATTCCTGTCGCTATTGCCATTTTTTGCGCCATTTCCACGCCTTGATACAGATCACGAATAATCGCTCGTGAAACAATATAAGGTGCAGCCGCACCAAGCCCTTGTAACCCGCGTGAAACCAGCAATGTGGCAAGCGAATTAGCATTGGCTGCGACAATGGCGGACAATACAAACAGAACCATGCCAGCTGCAAGTACAGGCCGTCTGCCATAACGATCGGACAAAACGCCAAACACTAATTGCCCTAGACCCAGACACCCTAGATAGAATGTGATCGTTAGCGGTATATGCACTAATGGCGCATTAAGCGTAGTCGACATGACAGCAAACAATGGCAGTGTGATGTCTATAGAAAAGGCACTTAAAGACATCAAAAAACCGCAGTAAATAACCGTGTCAGCGGGCGAAAACGTGGAATCAATTCTGAACATGGTATCGTGAGTTGTCTGAATTTTGTCGTAGCTTAACCGTTTCTTGACAAAACCGGATCATCAAACAGCACTATTCGCACTTGGCTATTACTAAAATTATTTTTTATCGATATGACAACACCGGCACCTGACTTTACAACGCCTGAGTTTTTGCACGAACATGTGCACAGTATTCTGGCATTCTATGAGTCCAATGTTGTATCCGCGACTGGCGGGTTTCATCAATGCTTCATGGATAACGGCGAGGTTTACGACAGCAATACAAGGCATCTGGTTAGCTCGACACGCTTTGTTTTTAACTATGCAATGGCATACCGCCACTATAATCAGGCGCACTATAAAAGCTGGGCCACACAGGGCTTAAATCATCTTTTGGATCAACACAGGCAACCAATAGGTCATTTTGCCTGGGTACTCGATGGCAGCGCAGTGAGTGATGCTCGTGCAATGGCCTACGGGCAGGCTTTTGTCATGCTTGCCGCTTCAGCGTGCATACCATGCGAAATTGACGGTGCCGAAAAGTGCTTATATGACACATTCGATTTTCTGGAAAAGCACTTTTGGGATAAACATTATGAGCTTTATGCTGATGAGCGTGATGGGAGTTTGACAAGGCTCGACCCGTATCGTGGACAAAATGCCAATATGCATCTTTGCGAAGCACTGCTCGCTGCATTTGAAGCCACCCAAAATAATCTGTTTCTGGATCGAGCCGAAACACTTGCTCGTCGCGTTGCCATAGAGTTGGCCGATTCTTCCGGTGGTCTGATCTGGGAACACTATGACAAACTGTGGCGAGTCGATATGGAATACAACATTGACAAGCCAGATGATCTATTCAAGCCCTGGGGGTTTCAGCCAGGCCATCAGGTAGAATGGTGCAAATTGTTATTACAACTTTATGCTCACCGACCAGACCCGCAATGGATCGAACGCGCTATTTCCCTATACCAACAAGCCATGTCAAAAGGCTGGGACCACGAATTTGGTGGTCTTGTTTACGGATTTTCGCCTGACGGATCTTTCTGTGATTCTCATAAGTACTTTTGGGTACACGCTGAAGCCTTCGCTGCAGCCTGGCGCTTATATCGCCATACCAACGATTCACAATACCTCGAAGACTATAAAAAAATCTGGAGCTGGAGTTGGGAGCACTTGATTGACCACCAATATGGCGCATGGTTTCGAATACGCAATCGTGATGGATCCGAATTCGACAAACTCAAATCCCCTCCAGGTAAAACCGACTATCACACCATGGGGGCTTGCTGGGATGTTCTAGCAAATCAATAGCGATGGCCAGCACTTTTATTTGTGCTTTAAAACTACCTGGTATCCAGATCAGCTTGTTATAGCACCACTTGGCACTAGCTGACATTGGTGCTAGCTGGCATTAGTGCTGCCTGGCATTAGCAGTACCTGGCATTAAGCTCATGCTGGTATCAAGACCAACTAACAACAAGTTTACCTACCGCTAAACCACAGAGCATTGCTGACTATTTGTCAGCAGGCTTTATTCATCAAGCAAAAACAAACTCAGCAAACTCTGGCGCCAGAGGTTTATTTCCTAAGATTTGGTCAGCTGCTCTGGCCGCTATCATCTGTGTTGGTGCATTAAGGTTACCACTGACAATTTGCGGCATGACTGAGGCATCAACCACGCGCAAATTGCTTATTCCATGAACTTTAAAATCGGAATCAACGACACCATGACCTGAAGCTGACATACGACAAGTGCCACAGGGATGAAAATCGGTACTACTGGCTTGTCTTATCCAGGCTTCAATTTCATTGTCATTTTGAAATTCAATACCAGGTTCTGTTTCGATACCTCTGAGCTTGTCAAAAGCCGTTTGCGCAACCAGCTCACGTGCACGTCGAACTCCAGAAACCATAGCACCAAGATCAGCAGCTTCGGCAAGATAATTAAAATTCAACAACGGAGCATCATCAGGTGAACTACTGTAGAGCGAAATGGAGCCTGAACTACGAGGGCGCAGCATATCGACATGTAATGAAAAACCCTGCATCACTTCTATTCTGTTTTCATTATATTCAAACCCAACAGGGCCGAAGTGATACTGCAAATCGGGATACCTTACATTATCACAACTGCGAATCAACCCGCCTGCTTCCCAAATATTTGAAGCTGCAATACCATCACGAGAAAAAACCCAGCGAAGGCCCGCTTTACATTTCCCCAACGGAGTATTAACACGATGTATTGGAAATGACTGAGTACAACTGTATTGAAGAATAACGCTAAGGTGGTCTTGCAGATGTTGTCCAACAGCAGGTACATCCTCTACAAGTTCTATTGCCTTATCGCGCAAATGTTTCGCCGGGCCAATACCAGACAGCAGTAGTAGTTTGGGCGAATTAATCGCACCGCCAGAGAGTATGACATCAGACTCAGCATAAACCGAACGCAGCTGCCCCTTATGATATAAGCGGATGCCTTCCGCTCGATAACCATCCATTATCACTTTATGCACATGCGCTTTACAAAGCAGTGTGACATTACCTCTTTTAAGCGCAGGTTTTAGATGCGCAACCGCTGCACTGCAACGACGCCCATCGCGACGTGTTGCATCCAGCCGCGCAACACCTTCTGGGTTATAGGCATTCAGATCCTCAGAATACCCCTGACCAGCTTGAGTACCTGCTTCGATAAATGCATCGTACAATGGATTATCGAACCCACCCTGAGTCACACCTAGTTCGCCTTTCGCTCCACGCCAGGTATCACCACCACGATCTGATGATTCACCTGCCTTAAAGTAGGGTAGACATTCTGCATAACGCCAATCTGGCAAATTGCATTCGCTTGCCCAAAGATCATAGTCTAATGGATGTCCGCGCATGTACACCATTGAGTTGATTGATGAAGACCCACCAACCACTTTGCCACGTGGCATCTCCACTGCCCTATGGTCTAGCTCGACTTCAGCTTCAGTCAGGTAATTCCAGTTAAGCTTTGGATTGCGCCAGGCTTTATAAACACCTGCAGGGATATGAATCATGATGTCCCGATCCATCGGACCAGCTTCTACAATCAGAATTGACTTTGATGTATCAGCACCAAGCCGATTTGCCAGCACGCAACCTGCAGAACCAGCACCCACGATTATGTAATCGAACGTGTTGGTCATAGCGAGACGTGTTCAACCTGCGTTGTCTTTTGTACACGCAACATCTCCACCATAGCACCGCTGAGAATCAGTATGGTACCGAGAAGCTCTACCAGGCCAAAGCGTTGGTCCAATAAAATGGCACTGGAGCCAACCGCTGCGATAACTTCAAGTGTCAGTATGAAACTCATCATCGCCGGTGGTATTCTGGATGCACCCCAGAGCGTCACTAAAGTCACGGGCAATAAATAAAGAAAACCAATCAACAAACCAATCAAGACTAAAAACAAAAAACCAACAGATAGGTCTATCTGATCAGTTGCAGTTGGACCTTCTATAAAAAACAACACAAGTGCTGCAACAATGGCTGATGAGAAAAAACTTGCGATCGTCATTACTGCAAAGTTGACTTTTTTGCCTGTAAACATCGACGCGGAACCACATGACCACGCTAGACCTGCTGCCAACGCCAGCCAGTCACCCAGCGCACCTAAACCCGCTATGGGTAACTCGCCCCTGAAGATAACAACAATCCCCAAAAATGAGAGTGCAAGACCAAGCAAGCTGCGCCACGTCCAGCGCCTGCCAAGGACTGTGCACTCGATAAGCGTACTCCATGCAGGTGCGAGGTAAAACAACAGTACAACACGAATGATATCGGTGTAGGCCAGTGCCGTAGCATAGAGCGTAAACGCAGCGCCAATGCCAACCGCCCCCAGTAATTGCAAAACAGTTACAGTGTTTAATGGAAACTTGAACACCAAGGCAAGTGAGGAAATAAAACCACAGATTGCCAGAAACAAGGCGCTCCACGCACCACTGATACCGATTGAGTCTAGCCCATGCACAGGTATCCAGTACAGCCCCCATAACACGGCACTTAGAGCAACAAGCGCAATCGTTTTATCAATTTGTATCA
The DNA here is from genome assembly GCA_938038175.1 of uncultured Granulosicoccaceae bacterium. Lineage (GTDB taxonomy): Bacteria > Pseudomonadota > Gammaproteobacteria > Granulosicoccales > Granulosicoccaceae > Granulosicoccus. Next base: position 5,712 of record CALHRQ010000120.1, read on the forward strand.
CCTATATACTCAGCCTATTAGCTCGGCACGCCCAAAACGTGTTTGCGCCCATGCTTGCAAAGTACGATCGGCAATGATGGCAAGCAATGCCATTGATAAACCTGCAACCACACCAAGGCCAGTATCAGCAGAACCCAGAGCGACAAACACTTGTTGGCCCAAGCCTGTTGTGCCGACTAAGGCTGCAATAACCAGCATGGCAAACGCATACATAATCGTTTGGTTTAATCCCACCAGAATCGATGGCATTGCGAGTGGCAAACGAACTTGCCAGAATATTTGCCACGACGTCGCCCCCTGCTCTATGGCAACCTCGAGCAAGTCTTTTGGTACCTGGCGCAAACCACTCTCAGTGTATCGTACAGCTGGTACAAACGCGTAGGCAACTATGGCCAGCAATGCCGTGAATTCACCAACCTGGAAAAACATCAATACGGGTATCAGAAAGACAAACAAAGGGATGGTTTGAAAAGTATCTGAAATTGGTCGGAACAATACAGACACTGTGTTGCTCAATGCAGCCCAGGCTCCTATGGATGCACCCAGTACAAACGCAAAAATAGCCGCTGCACCGCACAGATATACAGAAAGCATGGCCTTATCCCACAAGCCATTTACAGCGATAAATCCCAATGCACATAAAGTAAACAGCCCAAGACCAACACCACCGACCTGCCATACCATTAATGTTATGGCAAATAGCAACACAAGCCATGGTGCGCCGGTTAACCCCATATACAAAACATAAGCTATGGCGATGAAGCCCATGGCTGAGCGCCAGCTAAATTTAAGATGAATAGCAAACCCCACAATGGCACAAACAACAGCGTAGCCAATACGCATCGTACTGGTAAAATCAAACCCCCAGGTGTATGGCAATATGGCTTGTGAAAACCCAATACGCAGCGGTAAAAGATAATAGAAAAAGAATGTGTTTTTAATTTCCGTTAGCTGATTCCCAAACCCAATAACAATCGCTTCCAGTTTTTCATCCAGATTAGCAATGATCCAGGATATCCAGCCGGGTGTATCCAATGCCTGGTCGAGATTAAAAAGCTTCAACAGCAGTGTGAGCACAGTCAGGCTTATCAGAACAATCTTCCACGATGAGAGCAAACCCATGACTGAGGCGAAGCTTGCTGGGTTGTTCATATCTGAACCTGAACCCGAACGTTTAGTATCGCGCCGTGATCGTTCGGTATAAGCAGATGAAATACGATCCATTACAATTGCAATCAATACAATGACAGAACCCGCCACCAGGCTTTCACCAAATCGGGCTTTACGCATCGTACTCAACACCTCCCAGCCGATATCGTCAAAACCACCAATAACTGAGGCAATAATAACCATACTGAGAGCCGCCATTATTGTCTGGTTAATACCCACCTTTATTTGCCCTATCGCTGCTGGCAATTCAACCCAGAATAATTGTTGCAAGGAAGAAGAGCCTGAAATTCTGGCTGCCTCTGTTATCTCATCGGGCACTTGTTTTAAACCTAAATGAACATTTCTAACCATCGGTGGGCAGGCATAGATTGCACTGGCAATAAGGCCCACTACAGGCCCAAAACCAAATATCACCAATAACGGAATAAGGTAGGCAAAGGTTGGCATGGTTTGCATCAGATCCAGCATGGGCGGCACAATACGCATACCGGTTTTTGTACGATGTGCAAGAATGCCAAAAAGCAATCCAAGCCCAAGAGACAGTGGAACAGCAATGCCTACCAAAGCCATAGTATTCATGGATTGTTGCCAGTATCCAGATAATGCGATAAACAACACAGCAAGAAAACACAGCAATGTCAGTCGTAAACCAGCTGCCCGCCATGCAACCCAGCTAACCAGTAAAACTGAAACCTGCCAGGGAATCCATTGCAGCACATCACGTAAACGTAGCATCGGCCACTCGAGCATCGCTGCAAACAATCTGGAAACTGGCTTAACCGCATAAGCAAAACTCGTCATGCCGATGTTGATCCACTCAGCCAATGGTGCTATCGCTGCTGCTGGGTAGACATTGAGCCACGGCAAGCTGCTGCTTAACATAGGTACCAATGCTGCAAAAACGGCAAGTATGATCCAGGGAATAGCCGCTTTAGGTACGACCACCGCTTTTTCTGACAAACCATTTGAAGCTGTAGTAGCGTAATTCATAGCATTCTATTTTTTGTCCAGACGCTTACTATCAAGAACAGATGCCAGTACCTCGGGTGTTACCACACCAACAGGCTTACCATCACTATCGCTCACTGGCAATGCCTGCCCACGACCCGCACTCCAAGATAAGGCTTCTTCGAGAGTCATATCAGAACGTAAAGCACCCTCAGGACCTGCATCAAGCGTATTCTGACCGGCTGTGGCATCTTGCATTAGCTGACCCACTTTAATGATTTTGGTGCGCGGCACTTCTTTAACAAACTCTGCTACGTAGTCTGTAGCCGGGTTGAGTACGATATCTTCTGGCGTACCAACCTGCACCACCATCCCATCTTTCATAATGGCAATACGATCCGCCAGCCGAACCGCCTCCATGAAATCATGCGTAACAAATACAATGGTTTTCTTGAACATGGTTTGCAATCGCAATAACTCGGACTGCATCTGCCAACGAATCAATGGATCAAGCGCACTAAACGGTTCATCCAAAAACCAGAGTTCAGGGTCTACCGCGAGGGAACGCGCAATACCGACTCGCTGCTTTTGACCACCAGAAAGTTGATCAGGGTAAGCTTGTTCGCGTCCCTCCAACCCAACGAGTTTTATCATCTCAGTGGCCTTATCGTGACGTTCATGCCTACTAATCTTTTGTACTCTTAGGGGATAGGCTACATTATCGAGCACCGTCATATGAGGGAAGAGACCGAAGTGCTGAAATACCATGCCCATTTTCTCTCTGCGAATTTTTCTAAGCGCTGACTTAGAAGCACCAAGAAAATCCTCACCATCAAATATAAGTTCTCCAGCTGTCGGTTCAGTTAAACGAGAGAGGCAACGCATCAGTGTGGATTTCCCGGAACCTGA
>CALHRQ010000121.1 GCA_938038175.1 uncultured Granulosicoccaceae bacterium
AACGCTATTAATAAGAGTACTCACCTTCTTCAAATTTTAGCTAAACCATTTAAATTTACTTCCATCCTACACGGGGCATGATTTTGCTCACATCAATATTGTCTTTATATGAAATCACCTGTTCAAGCATTGTCGCCACTACGTCATCAGTCATGTAATGCGGCTCAAGTCCAAGTTCCATTAATCCAGAATGTGATGGGTTATAGTAATGATCTTCCGCCTCTTTACGAGGGTTGGGGATAGATTTAATCTGTACTTCTAATCCCATGCCATTACCTACTCGTTGAATCGTATCAGCAAGCTTGTTTATCGAAAAAGTTTCAGTGAACTGATTTAGAATACGTAATTCACCTTTCGCTGCTGGTGAATTCATAGCCAACTCAACACATTGAAGGGTGTCACGCAAGTTTAAATAGCCGCGCACCTGGCCACCCTTCCCATAAACAGTTAACGGGACACCAGCTACAGCCTGAACTAAGAACCGATTGACAGCTGTGCCAAAAATATCATCATAGTGAAAGTTTGGCAGTAGTCGTGCATCTTGTTCACTCTCGTCTGTTTCTAATCCGTAAACCGGACCCTGCATTAAATCGGTAACCCGTAACCCATACGTACGAACATAGAACCACAATAAGTCTGTATCGAGCACCTTTGTTGTATGATAAAGGCTGCCAGCCGCACGCGGATAAAGGAATTTTCCTTTTCGTCCTTTATGCTCGATCTCCAACCAGCCTTCTTCAATGTCGATATTGGGTGTACCGTACTCACCCATGGTACCAAGCTTCACGATGTGACAATCTGGGGCATGTTCCATCACTGCCCAAATGCAGTTCATGGTGGCATTTAGATTGTTATTGAGTGTTTCACTGGCTTCATCAAACCCCATCATAGAGTATGGTGCGGACGGCTGCTCAGCATAGTGAATAACAACTTCTGGTTGAAAGGCGACAAATATTTTTGACAGAATGCGGTAGTTTGCAATGTCGCCAATTGTTACTCCAATTTTCTTATTGCTAAGAGAGTGAAATATATTGGCTCGATCTTGCAGATTAGGCAGAGGAATTAGTGCCTCTGACTGTGTTTTTTGCGCGATATTGCGTCGCATATAGTTGTCAACAACATGTACTTCATGTCCCTGTGCCGCAAGAGACATAGCTGTTGGCCAACCTAAATATCCGTCGCCTCCTAAAATTAATACTCTCATTTTTTAAGACCTATATTAGTTTGTTTGAAGTAAGGTAATCCCGTAACTCAACTCGCCCATATGGCGTTTCGAATGCGGAATTGTAGGGCTTTTCAATGCCCTCAGATGACATATCTGGGTAGGTATATTCGATTTCCTGGTAGAGCGACTTAAATGCCGGAAGGACAACAAAATAATTTTGCAGCTCAAGTGTACGCCGCGTTTCTTCGTCGTTCATCAGCTCTTCATACAGTTTTTCGCCAGCTTTGCTGCCAATTATTTGAACCTCAATCTCATCAGTAGCAAGCTCATCAATCATTGCATACGCAAGGTCTTCAATACGAGCAATAGGCATTTTTGTAACAAATACTTCACCGCCCTTTGCGAGGAATGTTGAGTCCATAACCAGACTTACTGCTTCTTTTAGCGTCATTATAAATCTGGTCATTTCTGGATCAGTTAGTGTGATTGGTCCGCCCGCTTCAATTTGACGCTTAAAAAGCGGAATTACTGAGCCTCTTGAGCCCAGCACATTTCCAAATCGAGTAGAAGCAAATATTGGGCCATCGCTATCTCTCTTTTGAGCGTTCGCTGCAGTCATTAAACGCTCACCCATCAGTTTTGATGTTCCCATCACATTAGTAGGATTAACCGCTTTGTCTGATGAGGTGAAAAGAACTCGTTCAACATTATTTGCCAGTGCAGCATCAATTACGTTCTGGACACCAATAATATTGGTTTGAATTGCATCTCGTGGAGAATGTTCACATAGGATTACATGCTTAAGAGCTGCAGAGTGAAGAACAATTTCCATGCCCTCCATCAATCTTGTTAACTTATCTTTATCCCGCATGTCTGCAAGGGAAAGATGCACGTTTGCATAGTTCCTAAACTCCTGCATTGCGAAAAAAAGCTCGCTCTCGTTATTATCAAGGCCAACTACTTCAGCTGGCTCAAGAGGGACAATTTGCCTTAACAGCTCACGACCAACAGTTCCGCAAACTCCGGTAATGAGAATGCGCTTTCCTTTCCATGGATTCATATTTTTCTATACCTTTATTTGAGATTGAGCGTTAAATTGCTCTAACCAGTCAATGAGCCAGGCGCTACGATTGTTTAGGTACTACAATTTTATTTTTCTGGATTTCAGCAGTTTTGCTGGGAAAAATCTTAACTTAGATTTTCTTGATTTTACAAAATTAGCAACTATGCATTTCCAAATCAAATCATACATTTATGCACTAAAAAATTGCTGCCGCACGAATTCTGTCATCAGAGGCATCCTCTTTAGATCGCACCTATTGTAGCACCGGTATATGTAGGTTTGCTGAAAAAAACACATTAAGCTGAAATCTTGAAACCACTACAATCAGGATTGTCTCTTTCGTTCGTAGTCAACTACCTGTGCGATTGTTTCATCGAGGGAAATGGCAGGCGACCAACCAACAAGTGAGTTAAGCCGGCCAGTATCTGGTACCCGTCGCTGCATATCTTCAAAATCTGCTGTATATACATTCTCATACGGCACGTTTAGTATTGTTGACTTGCTATTGGTCTTTAAAATTACTCGCTGTGCAAGTTCTGCAATGGAAATTTCATCGGTGCTACCCAGATTATAGGTGCGACCACCTGCATCTTCGTGTTCGATTAAAGAAGTTAATCCCTTAATTACGTCGAACACATTACAGAAACATCTGCTCTGGGTTCCGTCTCCATAAACGGTGAGTGGCTCATTATTCAAAGCCTGTTTTACAAAGCGGGGTAATACCATTCCATAGCGACCTGTTTGTCTTGGTCCAACGGTGTTAAAGAAGCGCACGATGAGTACATTGAGGCCATATTGACCGTGGTAGGCAAGGCCAAGAAACTCATCTACCATTTTGCTGGCTGCATAGGCCCACCGGTTCTTACTGGTCGCTCCAAGTAATACGTCATCTTCTTCTGAAAATGGAATCTTACTTCCCTTACCATAGACTTCACTGGTGCTTGCAATGATTACTTTGCATCGATATCGCAAAGCAGCTTTCAAAACCTGTTCTGTGCCTCCAATATTGGTCTCAATTGTGTGTACAGGTTGTTCTACAATGAGCCTTACACCAACTGCAGCAGCAAGATGAACGATAATGTCAGCTTCGGAAGCCAGGCGGTCTAGTACCACCTCATTCATGATGCTTGCGCGCGCAAACTGGAAGTCAGGGTTGCCAAAATGTTGCGATATATTTGATTCCTGGCCTGTGGACAGGTCGTCAATTATAAGAACACGATGGTTTTGGGAGAGGAGGAGGTCTGTCAGATGTGAACCAATAAAACCGGCACCACCTGTAATAAGAATTGTTTTGCGTTCCATTGAATACTTCTGTTTGTTTCTGTAATTTACCCGTTTGCTTCGGCCGAAATTTGCCTCAGATAATCTCCATATTCATTGGAGCTATACCCATCAGCAATCGCCTGCAATTCAATGGCGCTAATATACCCCATTCGATACGCAATTTCTTCAATACAGGAAATCATCATTTCCTGACGTGCCTGGATCGCGTGAACAAACTCAGATGCATGCAACAAAGACTCATGCGTACCAGCATCCAGCCAGGCAGTGCCACGCCCCAGAACATCAACACGCAATGCGCCCCGACGCAAATATTCAAGATTGATATCTGTTATCTCAATTTCGCCCCGGGGAGAAGGGGCTAAGTTAGCCGCAATCTCGACAACCTCATTATCGTAAAAATAGAGACCGGGAACTGCATAATTTGACTTTGGTTCTGCTGGCTTTTCCTCTATGGAAAGCGCAACCCCATTTTCATCAAAATCTACAACGCCATAACGCTGTGGATCTCGAACACCATATGCAAAAACAAGTGCGCCCTTATCCAG
>CALHRQ010000122.1 GCA_938038175.1 uncultured Granulosicoccaceae bacterium
GGCGTACCAAAAGAAATTAAAAACCATGAATACCGCGTGGGCCTGACCCCTGTTAGTGTTGTCGAACTGACATCGCAAGGCCATCAAGTGCTTGTGCAAACGGGAGCAGGAGCCGGGATTGGTGAACTCGATGATGCCTACATTAGCGCTGGTGCGACCATCGCGCCCGATGCCAAACAGGTATTTGATCAGGCGGACATGATCGTTAAGGTTAAAGAGCCGCAACCTGATGAGTGCCGCATGCTGCGCGAAGGTCAGATTCTGTTCACTTACCTGCATCTCGCACCAGATCCAACCCAAACCGACTTACTGCTGGTGTCTGGTTCAATCGCGATTGCTTATGAAACAGTGACTGACAACGACGGTGGTCTGCCTTTACTGGCACCCATGTCGGAAGTTGCCGGTCGTATGTCGATTCATGCAGGCGCTGCCTGTCTTGAAAAGTCTAACGGTGGCTCGGGCAAACTCATTGCGGGTGTGCCCGGTGTTGCACCTGCCAATGTATTGGTCATCGGTGGTGGTGTGGTTGGTACCAACGCAATTCAGATGGCGGTTGGCCTGCAAGCAAACGTTACAGTGCTCGATCGTTCCATCAAGCGACTACGCGAACTGGACGCGCAATTTGGCGGTACCATTTCGACGGTCTATTCGACTAAAGCTGCGCTGGATCGATACGTTGCTGATAGTGACCTTGTCATAGGGGCTGTACTGATACCGGGTGCATCAGCACCAAAGCTGGTTTCTGCCAAGATGTTAAAAACGATGCGTCCAGGTTCTGTGCTGGTTGATGTTGCCATTGACCAAGGCGGTTGTTTTGAAACTTCAAAAGCCACCACCCATCAAGATCCAACCTACATTGTTGATGATATTGTCCACTACTGCGTTGCAAACATGCCCGGCGCTGTAGCGAATACATCAACGCACGCACTTAATCACGCTACACTGCCATTTGTGGTATCGCTGGCTAACAAAGGTTATAGGGACGCGTTATTGGCTGATGCACATTTACTCAATGGTTTAAATGTGCATAGAGGTGTACTCACCAATGGTCCTGTTGGTGAAGCATTAGGTAAAAGTTTCAAAGAACCCGGTGAGGTTCTGTAAATCGTCATAATTTGAACAAGGCTTGGGTGATGCTCTTTCACCCAGGCTCGAAAAAACATAAGATGTTGGTGAAATATCTTCACTGAACCGAGTACATCTTATGGTGTTAAAAGTAGGCGTTATTGGTTGTGGCAACATGGGCAGTGGCATGGTGTCCCAACTGCTTGCCGCTGGTCTGGATGTCTATGGCTTTGATGCCGATAAAAACGTTCGCCACCGAATAAAACAACTGGGTGCTCGCACATCTGAATCTGTTGCCGAAATGGTGCAGCAATGTCCCTTTGTCATTCTCTCTCTTCCTACTGCCTCTATTGTGGAATCAGTTGTAACAAACGCCTGCAATGATTTTTTGCCTGAAGCGGTTGTGCTGGATACCTCGACCTCTATGCCAGCGACGTCCCAGGCCATGGCGGCACTGGGCACTCAAAACGGTTTTAGTTTTATAGATGGCCCGGTGAGCGGCGGGCCAAAAGCGGCTAATGCCGGTACGATGACCATGTTGCTTGCCGGGGAGCCTGCCGCAATAGCTCGTCTGGAACCCATCACCGACATCATTAGCGCAAAAACCGTCTTTGTCGGAGAGTCGGGTTCAGGGCATGCTGCTAAAATTGCTAACAACATGCTATGTGCAGCAAATCTTGTCTTGGTTTCAGAAGCTATTCGGTTGGCGGAAGCCACTGGCGTCAACGCAAAAGATCTACTTGAAGGTGTTAATGCTGGCTCAGGACGCAGCGGCGTGAGTGAAGTTAACTACCCAAGCTGGGTGCTGAATGACGCATTCGATTCTGGCTTCACCATGGGCTTGATGCGTAAAGATGTTGGGCTTGCTTTAGAGCTTGCAAAAAATAGTGGTGTTGAATTAAAAGGCTTTCCGGCGATTGCAGATATCTGGTTGAAAGGTTCGGAGAGTATTTCTGACTCAGATGACTTCAATCGAATCACGCAATTAAGTACGCAAGATTAAACAGCGTGATCGAACAACGATAAATAAGTAAGAGAGCGCAAGCGACACACCTATGAGTGATAGAGCAGCAATATTAAAAAAACTATTGGCATCGCTTGGTCTGGGACATTATCCACAAAGCCTGATTAACGGCGAGCTTATTGACGGGGAAGGCAGTGGAGATGGTAATGCCATTTCCGGCTCCACTTCCAGCGATGTGATAGAGCTGATCGACCCCTATACAGAGCAACTGTTGTGCAGCTATAACGATGCCGGTGCAACACTTGCGCATCGTGCTTGTATTGCGGCCAGCGATGCGCAAGTTCAATGGTATAAAAACTTTTCTGCAGCCGCTCGTGGCCAGGTAATGCAAGACGTTTCACGCAACATCCTCGATAAGCTTGAAACACTGGCAACAATAGAATCCATTGTGGCGGGTAAGCCAATACGTGATAGCCGTGTTGAAGTTGCGAAAGTGGCTGAAATGTTAGCCTATTACGCTGGCTGGGCAGATAAATTACATGGCGAAGTCATACCAGTTCCGTCTGGTCATCTTAACTACACTGTGCGTGAACCGTTAGGCGTGGTGTTTCAATCAACACCGTGGAATGCGCCCATATTCACTGCAGGCTGGCAAATAGCACCGGCCATCGCTGCCGGTAACGGAGTGGTCATTAAGCCGAGTGAGTTAACGCCATTAACGACAGTAGCCTTGGTTAAGCTGGCAGAAGAGGCTGGATTGGTTAAGGGGTTGGTTAATGTCCTGTGCGGCACCGGGCCTGTGAGCAGCGTGCCTGCCATTGAGCATGCTGCGGTTAGAAAAGTCGTATTCGTGGGATCACCAGAGACCGGTAAAAAAGTAGCTATCACTGCCGCAAGAGCACTTAAACCCGTTGTGCTTGAGCTTGGAGGCAAATCAGCAAATATCGAGTTTGACGATGCCAATCTGGAGCATGCCTGTCTTGGTGCTCAAGCGGCTATATTTTCAGCTGCAGGGCAGAGTTGTGTTGCAGGTTCAAGGTTACTCGTACAAGAATCTGCACTTGATGCCATGATTGAAATGCTCTCAACTGGCATGAATAAAATCTCGCTTGGAGATCCATTGGATGTAGCAACAGAAATTGGCCCGATAAGTAATGCCCGCCAATATACACACGTAAATGCCATGCTTGAAGCTGCCGCTCTGGATGGTGCACAGATAGCGACTCGCAATGCTCAGTATGAATCTGGTTACTTTGTTCCACCAACTGTGCTAAGTGGTTTGACTCATTCTGCAAAAGCGGCACAGCTTGAAATTTTCGGGCCGGTCGTCACCGCTATTCCATTCAAAGATGAGGCCGACGCTATTGCGCTTGCCAATGAAACTGACTTTGGGCTTGCAGGTGCTGTGTGGACGCAGGATGTTGGGCGTGCGCATAGGGTTGCTGAAGCCGTTAGAGCGGGCACCTTCTGGATCAATAGCTATAAGGCCATACATGTGTCCTCACCTTTTGGTGGTTCATTAAGCTCAGGCTTCGGCCGTTCCAGTGGTACTGATGCTTTAATGGAATACACTGCTGCCAAAAGTGTTTGGCTGGACAGTGCGGAAACACCACGTATTGCATTTGGCTATGTTCCATCATGAACGCAGCGTTCGGTATTGATCATCCGCTTATTGCCACCCACGACATAATCGGTCTGCGTAGTCGTTTATCTGATTTGGGTTTTAATATGACACCGATAGGGCAGCACCCTTGGGGTACGAATACCAGCCTTGCTATGTTTAATGGGTGCCTCTTGGAAATTATGGGTATCTATGATGAAACACTGATAGACGAAGTACCCGCAGGAGAATTTAAATTTGGACGGCATGTGTATTCACATTTACAGCAAAGGGAAGGTGTGGCTTTAACCGCCTTACACAGTACTGATTCAATTGCCGATGCTAAGACGGCAGCTGCCGCTGGATTAAAAGTGGCTGGTCACCTTGAATTTGGACGCGATGTCACAACCCCTGATGGTAAACAGGCGCGTACTAAAACCACCTTGGCTCTGTTACCTAACAAGCGATGGCCAAGGTTGTCTTTTTTTCTGTGCCAACAACATAGGCCCGAGCTGATCTATGTACCAGAATGGCTTGAACACAAAAACAGTGTCTGTGGTTTAGCAGGCATCAGTATCCTTGCTGATCAATCCCTGCATCCTGCACTCTCGGCACATTTTGCAGGTCTTTATGGTGAGGCGAGAGCCTGTGATGGTGGTTTTTCCATGCAAACAGCGAACGGTCAGGTTCGCGTGTTGGATAAAAATACCGTGCAAGAGGAATACGGCATATTGCTGAGCGGCATAGCAGATGAGCACACGCCGTGCATTGTGGCGATGGATTTTTGGTATCGCGACGAAGCAGCATTACTGCATTGTTTTAAGCAAAGCCATAGTCAGTTTAGCTCTAGTGAGGATTCTTTTGTGCTGAATAACCCGGCAGAGACAGGTAACGTCATCTTTAGAATGCTTAAAGGTTAAAAAGCAAAGCGCCATTCGGGGGTAAAGCCATCGGATGGTGCCGTTGAGGATTCATATGAAGCCGAGGTTATATTTCTAAGGTGTATAAGTTCAGATGACATCTGACAGTTACCGGTTTTAACCGAGTGACTGTCAGGTTAAGTTTAGTTCAACTTCTTTTCCTGCCAGATTTTCTTACCGTCCAATAAAGTCTCGAACGGTGTCCTGCCGCAACAC
>CALHRQ010000123.1 GCA_938038175.1 uncultured Granulosicoccaceae bacterium
TGACCAGACATTGCGAACAATGCTGCACCACCAATGAAAGTGCCTTTTGGCTCATCAATGATACTTTTCCAATAAGGAAGGAAGGTTGCACCAAACTCGAACTCGGCCGACTTAGTCAATCCGCCAAATGAACCAGAGGACCCAAGCCACATAGCCACTTTCTTTTGAACAAAAGCATCTTGATTGTCTCCCCAAGCGCGGCCGTAAAAGCCATAATGTCCAGCGTCGAGCCATTCTTTGACCTTGCCCCAATGCATTTTCATATGGTCATTGTTATACATTAGCTCAACATCTGTGCTGTCATAACCATTGTTACCACTGGCCATTTGGAGGTTATGGCGGCTATGAAAATTCTCAGAAAAAATCCAGGGACTATGACTCTGGGCTAAAGCGATGTAACCTGCCTCTTTAAGTTTTGGAGCCATCGCTTCAAACTCTTCCCAGGTTTCCGGTGGTGCATCCAAACCTGCTTCTGCAAAAGCCTCTTTGTTGTAGTAAAGCAATGGCGTAGATGAATTAAACGGCAGGCCGATCATCTTGTCATCTGAGTCCGCGTAGAAGTAACGGACACCAGAAATATAATCTTCAATATTGAAGTCTTTCATTAAGTCTGCAACCGGTATTGTGGCGCCTTTAGCGTTAATAATGGTTGCCGCTCCAGCATCAAAAATTTGGATGATATGTGGCTGTTCTTTGGCACGGAACGCGGCAATGCCAGCGGTCATCGTGTCTTCATAGCCACCTTTGTATGTTGGAACAATCACAACATCAGATTGACTGGCATTATAGGCTTCTGCTATTTCATTAACGACCTCACCAAGGCGGCCACCCATCGCATGCCACCACTGAATTTCTGTAGCAGAAAAAGCTGTATTACTAAGCAACATGCTGCTGCTGAACGCAGCAGCCGTTATAAACGCTTTTATCTTCATAAAATATGTCCCTATTGCTGTTGAAAAGAAGTGAACGCAAGCTCACAGTCTCTAACCAGAAGAATAATGCACACCCTCTATTGTGCTTGCGTCTAATCCAGAGTCTACGCTGGGAAGCGTTACTCCTGCAAATATTTATATCAATTGAGATAAAAAGCAACAATAGGCAATCAGCACGAAACTGACTGTTTAATCGGTTAAAGCCTGTTAAACCGGTGTATCGGGGAGAACACTGTTGCTGTCAGCATAAGCTGCCATAGAAAAAAACACGGTACGAATGGTATGGGCCTTAATGCCCGCAAATGCAATCCAGAAATAATTTACGTGCCGAGATAACTTTTGTACTGAATTAATTAACTTGCTAAAAATATTTCAGTGCCGAGATAATTTCTGTACTGATTAATTTACCTGCTGAATTTCCATCCTAATTCAATTTATCTCTTCACATGTCTTGGCAAGGTTCTGCCCTGCTGTTCAAGCTCCTCTTTGTTCGCGAATCCAATCAATATGCCAGGAGGTTCTTTATTGTTTGTCATAGTCTCGATCATGTCGGCACTGCGCGTGATTCTATTATGATGCTGACGGGTCCAATTAAAATGCAGCTCTTTGAGTCGGGACAGCTCATCGCTGTAGGCAGGGTCAGCGCCCAAATCTACAAGCTCGTTTGGATCGGTTTGCAGATCAAACAGCATAGGACGCATCGTTTCTACATGGGTGTATTTCCAGCGACCATCAAAGATCATCACGATCCGCGCATCGCTTTGATCAACACCAAGCACGCGCCTTGCATCGCGTGTTGAATAATCGTATTCGGAAACGCAGAAGTCACGCCACTTAATCTTTTGTCCATGCAAAAGCGATTGCAGGGACAGTCCTTCCAGTATATGCGGTTTGCTTTGGCCGCCAAAGTAATCGATGAACGTCGGAGCAAGATCAATTCCTTCTATCAGTTCATCACATGACTGACCTCGGGTGTTATCTGCAGCATCGCGCGGGTCGTAGACAATGAGCGGCACACGTGATGAGCAATCATGAAATAGATCCTTTTCCCCCATCCAATGGTCGCCCATATGATCGCCGTGATCGGAACAGAACACGATCATGGTATCGTCCATCTTTCCAGCATCTCGAAGGTACGCGAACAAACGCCCCATTTGATCATCCAGCTCTTTGATCAACCCCATGTATACAGGTGCAACTATGTTGCGAATAGAATCTCTGGCAAAGCTTTTAGATACCCGCATATCCATCCAAGCTTGCATAAGCGGATGGTCTGTATTTTTCTCACCCTCACTCCTGTTGACATCAGGTAAGTCATTAGCCGAATACATATCGTTGTAAGGCGCAGGTACAAGATACGGCCAATGCGGTTTTATGTAACTAAGATGACAAAGCCAGGGCTTATCGTTTTGAGCTTCTATGTATTCGATGCCCATTGTTGTTAACCAGACCGTTTCAGAATGCTCTTTAGGGACACGCGCAGCATAGGGTGCATTTTCAAGCATCCAACCCGATAATAAATCACCATCAGGCCCAATAGCCGTGTTGGCCCATTCCTCCCAAGGATTATCACCAGCCATTCCATGGTCGCGCAGGTATTGATCGTAATCTTCCGCATGCCGACCTGGGTAGTCGGTATGGTTGGTGCCATCATCACGAACGAATACATCAAAGCCACATTCACTGACAAGTGCACCAATAGTGCTCTCAGGTTCAATGCCAAGTCGTTTCATTCCTTCATGATCTGGTGTCATGTGTGTCTTACCAACAAGTGAACACTTGACACCCAGTTCACGCAAATGATCACCCAATGTTGGCTCGCCGACTCTTAAGGGAAAACCATTCCAGGTCGCACCATGGCTGCGCACATAACGGCCGGTGTAAAAGCTCATTCTGCTTGGCCCGCAAATCGGGCTTTGCACATAGCTCCGATTAAACTTCATACCTTGTGAAGCAAGCCAATCCAGATGAGGTGTTTGGATGTGTTGCGCCCCATAGCAACTCAGGTAATCCCAACGCAGCTGATCAGCCATTATCCACAAGACGTTCAAGAGGGCGCTCCAGTAGTATTGACGTCATCCACATGTTTGTTTTTCGAAATATGAAAAATGACAAGCAATAAGGCCGCAACTACAGCAGGAATATAAATGAACGCTGACTTGAACAAAATCAAAAAGGCCAGCACCAGACGTAACACGATTTCCATAGAGCCAAGTGCACGTCGATCAAAACCTGCCAATGCGCTGGCTAACAAATACAGCGCCAAAAGCAATTTCAACACTAAAAACGTTAATGCAAAGTAGTGTCGCTGACCATCATAGCCGGCGAGGTAACGCTCCCCTGACTGAGTAAAATCAGGATCAATAACAGCGGCTTCTATCAATAGAAGTTCCGGGTAGAGCGCAAATACAAAAGGGATAACAAACATGACGATGCCAGAGCGCACTGCTGAAAAGGCGGTTGACATGGGTTCTGCTTTGGTGATCGTCGCCGCCGTGAACGCCGCTATTGCAACTGGTGGTGTGATGGCGGAGGCAACCGCAAAGTAAAAAATAAACATGTGCGCAGTAAAAATTGACAAACCAAGACCCGCTAGCATCGGGCCCATTAACAAGGCGACATTAATATAAGCTGGTACCGCCGGCATCCCCATACCAAGCAATACAGCCAGCGCCATAGTCGTTAAAAGTGCCACCATTTGCAAAACACCCGAGCCGCTGCCACCAAGATCCAGACTACGCAACCAACCTAATATATCCAGTGCAATAAAATCTGAAAGCCCGGTAAAGTTCAAGCAAAAGTCGATAATGGACACTGCAAGAAACATTAAATACAGCGTCGAAATCAAAACACCCGAACCCGAAAACGCATCCAAAAGACGGCTGGGGGATTTACGCATGTCTTTATCCAGGAACAGTAAAAAGCACAACACAAATACTGCCCACCAACCAGCACTGCCAGCATCACCAGCAGAATTTTGCACCAGCTCAAGAAACCAGGGTAGATCGGTGGCAATACAGTTTGCACCTTCACCACTTGTTTGCACCCCCATCATTGATGCGATAAAACCGCAACCAATCGCTTCTTTTGGTGTTAACAATAAAAAAAGTATCAGCAGGATTGGCCCGAATATCATGACAAGGTTTAGTTTGTCCTGGCGAGTAAGAAGCATATCCTCAGTAACAGCACCGATTGCTTCGATACCTTGCTTTCGAGATTGGAACACCGCAGAGAGAAACAAACAAAAGAAGTACGCAATCGCTGGAATTGCTGCAGCAATAATCACTTCACGATAAGGTACAGCGGTTAAAGCCGCCAGAACAAATGCCGCAACGCCCATAACAGGTGGCATGATCGAACCGCCTGATGAAGCAGCAGCCTCCATCCCGCCTGCAAACACTTTTGAAAATCCGCGCTTGATCATCATGGGTATGGTCAGGACACCAGTAGATAAAACATTAACGACTGGCCCACCAGAAATAGTGCCGAACATGGCAGAGGACATTATAGCGGCGTGTGCTGGCCCGCCGCGCAAATTCCTGGTCCATAAAAAAGCAAGTTTGATCAGTGATTTCCCACCAGCAGATGCACCGAACAACCCACCAAGCACAATGTAGGGAAATACCGTGTTGAGAATAATATCCATAAAGCGACCAAGCAAACCGGACGCATTATTAACAAGCGCATCATGCAATCTAGGTCGGCCATCGGATAATAATCTTGGTTCACCACCCAGCTTGGTCATCAGATACTTATTGATGTCATCCGGGCCATGAAAATACCAAACCAACACGGTAGCTACGGTGTAGACAGCAATAGCAATTGCTACCAATACCAGTGGCAGTCCCCAAACTTTAACGTTGTATGCAAGAAAAATCGCAACCGACAGAAACATGATTGCCGCCAACCATGAGCCGGTTGTATTTATGCATTGTGGGTCGTCAACAGAATCTGGGACTGGCAAACCAAAGTCTTCGGCAAACTGAATCTCTTCTGCCAGGCTCTTTGCGATCAGTTCAGCCCGCTCGCCAGTAATCTGATCAACAAGGCATACAGCTTCTATCTCAACCATATAGGTTAGAGAAATTGCAGCGGCTGCGGAAATCAATGCGATGTCAAGCGCAAGCCCAAGACGCCTTCTAGAACTTGAACTGCCACTTAGCTCACGCCAAACAGAATGCTTTAGCGCGACGATCGTCATCATGACGAAAAAAGCAATTGGGTAGAAAAATTCGTAGGGGTATTTTCGGATCGTAAAATTTTTGTTTCCAAGAAAACCTGAAAACAAATCGTCAATGCCCGGGATACCAGGCATTGCATTTAGCAATCCAACAAGTACTAGTACAAGTGCCAGCCAGTAGACAAGTTTCTCAGCCCAATCTTGCGGCTTACTGTCAGCTGGCCTTTTTTCAGACATAGAAAACTTTAGGCAAAGGAGACATCAGACGTATGTCTGATGTTTTTTGCATTGTTTGTATGACGCTGCTTATAACGGCTAAGGCTTGGCGCAATTATCAATGGTATAACCGGCCTCTTCCCATGCTGCCACAGCACCCTCGTGATACTTGAGCGGATTTGGTCCACACATGCCCGACTTCAGCACATCAAGAACGCCATACCCTGCATACTCCGCAAAGGGTGCTTTCTTTTTAAGGTCGTCCAAAGTATCGATATGCGCTTTGGTTAGCGCTTTCGCTAGTTCGAAAGACATGTCTTTGCTGACGATATCGCCGCCAATAGTTGCAAGCCCCCTGAAGGTATCGTCATCGCTGATCACTGTGACACCTTCACCCAAATTGGCTGATGCAAGACCGAGAGTGAATGGTGCTGAACCCGGTGCACGCAGATATTTTGTAAACGCCACAGATTCCCATTTGTCTTTAGGTACCGACCACACTGTCATGTTGCCGGAAGCAACCGACTGCGTGATTCGGCTATCTGGAAACAACACGGGTAGCACCACTGCTTCTGCAGAACCATCAGTGATCGTTTTAACGGCCTGCCCCCAGTTGACCTGCACACCTTTGTAGCCGTCGCCATCTTTAAGCCCAGCAACCAGCTGGATTATCGCACGCGCATTACTCAGGGCAGCGCCTCGCGGTGGGCCGTTGTAAATGGTACGTCCTTCTAAATCATCCCAGCCCTTAACACCTGTTGAATTGAATGCATACAACGCGAAAATACCTAAGGTTACTGGATAAAGCGCACGCAAATTTGCAGCAAGCTCTGCACCTTTTTCGGCACCCAGTTTTGAATAAGGTCCCCGGCCTTTAGACAACAGAAACGGTAAAATATAGGGCGTTCCTGCTATATCAGTCTTGCCTTCTGCAACGTTCTGGATTGAATTAGTCAGTGTTTGTCCGTCGGCCACCTGAATATTGGCAACTCCGGCCGCCGCAGCTGCTTCGGCCAAATGGACCATCGACAGGTGGATGGACCCACCGGGTGAGGCAGTTTCACCAGTAAGGTTTTCAGCCGCATGAGACGTCGAACTAATGCTGGCCAACTGGCATACGGTCGCAACGCCGATAGCGATAGCGCGTAAGGATTTAGAAATCATTTCAAACACTCCGTTGGTTTAACTGCTTCGGGATAATGCTAGCACGAGCAATAAATAAAGCTGAACTTTGACCCGCACAGGATCACGCATTGTTTCGCCTACCTTTTAATTAATACTCATCATTATGATGAATTATGTTCAGTACCATCAGAACGCCGCTTTTGAATAATGATCATCCCTTGTGGCTTAAAGTCTGTTTACAAAAAAAGCACGTAAGCGCGGGTTTTATTTAAGGCTTGAAACGTCAGCTCGCTCACATAACGTATCAGCTTCGGCCCTTATGCCAACTCCATCTGCCTAAAGCTACGACCCTTTCTCATTTCGTTTTTTTACCCTAAAAGTCTTTTAATTTCCTGCACTTAGCGTTCTTTTATATCTCGCGTCATTTTTATGACTAGCCCTTTTTCGATCCTATCCCTCTGATTTATATCCCTTTTTTGGCCACGGACCCTCTCACTTGCACGCCCTCCTCTGCGGCAGTACAGTGCTCGTCAGTTATCTGGCAGACACAAGCCAGAACACTGGAACTGCCTTTTAAGGCCGGCCAAAAATAAAAATTATAATCAGTCGGAGCACTACCATGACAAACTCTTTTTCTATTCGCATCGCTATCATTCTTTCTGCTATCGCTCTTTCTTTGGCCTCTGCTCCTTCTAAAGCCAATGACGGCCATCTGGTCTTCAGTGCCGCTGCGATTCACTTTGAAAACTTTAATGAACGCCGCGCCTTCACTCCAGGCCTGGGTTGGGAATACTCACCTATTGGTAAGCTCGGTTTCCACGTGGGTACGGTTTCAGACAGCTTTGGTTACCAGGGCGGCTATGCCGGTATCAACTGGGGGACCCGTCGATTCCTTAACAACCGCGTGCGTTTTATCGTCGGTGCTAGTGCTGTACACAAGCAGTACCACGTCAATGCTGAACCGGAAACTAAAATACTGCCCTTCCCTGTTGTCGAGTTCAAAATCAATGATCGTGCTCAGCTTAACGTAACGGGTTCACCACAATTGGATTTCAACGGCGCTCGCAACAATGCTGTTATGTTTTTTCAGTTCAAACTGAAGCTGTAAGATGCAGCGTTTTTGAACACCACTTTATCAAGCATTAACGGTTTTAACACAACCGCTTTATACACAACCGTTTAAAACACAACCTTTTAAACACAACCTTTTAAACACAACGTTTTGGTTTTTCAGCAGGTCTTTTGTTTTATCCCCTTCGGCTGGTCGGCTTCACTGCGGCCAGCCGCTATTTACATAGCCCTTAAAACTTATTTTCTCCATTTCTCACTCTATCCATTTATCGATAAGGTGCGAAAGAACCAACGCTGGAATATAAGCAACAGCATAAAGGGCGGAAATATTGTGATGACTATTAACGCCATGCCTGGGCCGGATTCTTGCCCAACCAACCTGATACCTCTTACCAAGGTATAAAGTGAGTCATCGGTGCTAATCATAAGTGGCCAGAGGTACTGATTCCAGCCAATCATGAAAGCGATTACGAATATCGCCCCAGCTCTAGGCACAGACAAGGGCAAAATAATATCCTTTAAAAAGCGCACTGGTCCAGCCCCATCCAGCGTAGCTGCCTCCATTAACTCTTCAGATAACTCCAGATAAAATTGCCGAAAGAAAAATGTG
This sequence comes from uncultured Granulosicoccaceae bacterium, assembly GCA_938038175.1. GTDB lineage: Bacteria > Pseudomonadota > Gammaproteobacteria > Granulosicoccales > Granulosicoccaceae > Granulosicoccus. The sequence goes on from CALHRQ010000123.1 coordinate 8,135, forward strand.
CCAAGCGCTGCAGCCAGTGTCGGCAAAATGATGCCAGCATGAGAATTAATCAGGCCCAGTGTTGATGTGACTTGAAAACTGGTGACAAACCTTGACTCCAGCGGAAAGAGTAAAGTAATCAGCACCAACCAGAATATGAGTCCTGCCAGTTTCATTCTAAAGAACACAATTGAATAAGCAGTCAACAACGAAAGTACAGTCGTTAACGTGGCAACACCAATAGCGACAATAAGCGAATTTGCCAGCATTCGTAACGGTGTCACCTGATCGGTAAAGCCTGCTTCAAAGTTCAGTATCGCAGAATAGTTTTGCAATGCATGATCACCCAAGCCCCATTGAAGGCCGACCTGCTGAAGCGTCAATGTCGTATGAGAAGACGACATGACAACAAGAATAATGGGAGATAATAAAAAAATGGCACCGAGCAGCAATATAAGGTGCGCAATTAGCTGCCTTGCTAGTGAGTCTCCAGCAACCCCTGAAATATTCACACGTCTCATGATACGAATTATGCTTTGGTTGTTAGCTTACAAAAATCAATATCCTGCTGATTTACAGACGTCAACCTTTTAAGCCTACTCGTTTATCAACTAAACCAATCGATCGCCAGACGATTTCTCAAAGACTAAAGCCCTGGTAGGATCGAAACCCAGGTTCAGTTGCGAATCGATATCAGGTAACAGATCTTGTCCAGATTTAAAACAAAATTCCGTTTCATGGCCGTCCGTTTCGTCAGCGCCTAGAAGACCACCGTAGGTCAGATTATCCGCGCCGTGCTGTTCAACCAAATCCACTCGCAGCGACAACGGCCCATCATCTTTTTGAAATAGATCATCTGGTCGGATACCAAGCATCAGATCTGTATCAGTAGGTAGCTTTGCATCCCATATAAATTTTATATCACCACTGATCAAGTGCTGACCATCAAATCGTACAGGGAGTAGATTGATTTGCGGTGAACCAATGAATGATGCCACAAACAATGTCGCGGGGTTGTTGTACAACTCCATGGGAGCGCCCATTTGTTCAACACGGCCATCATTAATGACTGCCAGACGATCCGCCAAAGTCATCGCCTCAGTTTGATCATGAGTTACGTATACGCTGGTGACCTTCATCTTACGTTGCAAGCGCTTGATCTCGATACGCATTTGTACACGCAGCTTGGCATCAAGATTTGACAAGGGCTCATCAAACAAAAACACCTTGGGTTCTCGTACTATTGCACGCCCCATAGCAACACGCTGCCGCTGCCCACCTGACAATTGATTCGGCTGTCGATCAAGAAAATCACTGATGCGCAACATGGCTGCTGCCTCTTCAACTTTCTTGTTTATACTGGCCTTGTCAATACCCCGGTTCTTAAGGCCATAGGACATATTCCCCCTGACTGTCATATGCGGATATAAAGCGTAGTTTTGAAACACCATAGCCACATCACGATCGGCAGGCGTGACATCATTGATCAATTGCTCATCAATTTTTATATCACCTGAGGTTATTTTTTCAAGACCTGCTACCATTCGGAGCAAGGTTGACTTACCACAGCCTGATGGGCCAACAAATACGATAAGCTCACCGTCCTCGATTTGCATATCCACCCCGCAAACCGCTTCGGCTCCGTTGGGATAAGTCTTCCTTACATTTGTGAGTTCAACATTGGCCATTACTTTTCACTCTCCACCAAACCTTTTACAAACCAACTCTGAAAAATCAAAACTACCAGCACAGGCGGTAACGTCGCCAGTATCGTTAGGGCAAACGCCTTTTGATACTGTGGTAACTCACCTCCTTCAGCAAGTACCTGATATATCTGCTTGATCCCGATAACCAAGGTGTAGTTTTCTTCTTTGGTAGTCATGATAAGTGGCCACAGGTACTGATTCCAACCCACCACAAACATAATAATAAGAATGGCTGCAATCATAGTCTTGGAAAGCGGAACTAAAATGTCCTTGAAAAACCGCCATGGCGTTGCGCCATCCAGCCTCGCAGCTTCCAACAGTTCATCCGGCACTGATCTAAAGAATTGCCGAAAGAAAAAGGTACCGGTTGCTGATGCGATTAACGGTACGATCAAACCAGTATGCGTATCCAGTAGCCCAAGACTCGATACAACTTCGTATGAAGGAATTATTCGCACCTCCAACGGAAGCAGCAAGGTCATGAATATAATCCAAAAAAGCGGTACCGCCAGCTTGAATCGAAAATAGACAATCGCATACGCTGCCAACATGGAAATGACAACTTTGCCTATGGCAAACCCAACCCCCAGAATCAGGCTATTTTTCAACATATCAAAACCAAGAACCGACTTCATTACTCCGCCATCGACAAACAATACCTGTCGATATGTTTCAGCAAAATTCGACCCCGGCCAAAACTGTAAGCCATCACGAAGTATTGTTTCGGGTGCATGTGTGGAGGTACAAAAAGCAACCCACACTGGCAAAGTCATGAAAACCATGCCAATGAGCAATATTGCGTGTGTGCTTAGCAGACGCCAATTCACGATCTTTATCCTCGATTAGTCTATTGCTGTTACGTTGAGAGCTGCTGCTTAGCAGTACATTTTTTCCAATATATTCTTAACCGTGTTCTAAAGTGCGTTCTAATAAACTTTATAGAACTCTAATAAAACTATTGCTGCCTTGAGCCAATACTTAACGCATCCGTAAATTCGAACAAACTCTCAAGCGCATCGCTAATAATGAACTTTGCGTTCGATAAAACGAAACTGTACAACGGTCAGCGCTAGTACAATCAACATTAGCACTACAGATTGTGCAGATGAACCACCTAAATCAGCCCCTCTGAATCCATCCTGGAAAACTTTAAATACCAAGGTATTTGTGGATCCACCAGGTGCACCACGCGTGGTCGTATCAATGATTCCGAAGGTTTCAAAAAAGGCGTAGGTGATATTTATCACCATCAGAAAAAAAGTCGTTGGAGCAAGTAAAGGAAAAGTGATTGTCCAAAAACGTCTGAACGGACTTTTGCAATCCAAGGTTGCTGCTTCGTTAACGGATTTTGGTATGCCCTGCAGCCCAGATAAAAAGAAAATAAAATTAACACTGACCTGCTTCCAGACAGAAATAAGCACAACCACAAAGCCTGCATCAAAGGCGTCAAGCTTATGATCAAAATCCCAGCCAATAGCATTGAAAAACTTGTACAGATCTCCAATGAGTGGATTGAACATCAGATTTCCCATCAAGCCAGCCACAGGTGGTGCGATAGCATAAGCCCACATCAAGGTTGTCTTGTAGGTGCGAGCACCTCTAATAACTTCGTTTGCCTTAACCGCTAAAAGCAGAGCAATGGCCAAAGACAGGAATGTAACCAATGCAGAAAACAACATGGTAAAGCTGGCAGCTTGCAACCACGAGGTACTGAGTATGGTGTCTTTATAGTTACGAAACCAGACGAACTGTGTCGACAAGCCAAACGCATCCTCAAGTAGAAACGACTGGTAAATTGCCTGTGCCGCGGGCCACAAAAAAAACACTACAATGATGATGATTTGAGGAGCAACAAATAGATACGGGATGGTACTGTGTTCAAACTGAACGCGTTTCATTCAGAATCCCCATCAGATAGGTTAAACAAAAGGATCTGCGGCAGGCATGCCACAGATCCTCTCAAAGTCTAATAGCTGTTCAACTATTGCGACTGCCACTATCACTTATAAGTGTCATTAAAACGCTTAAGCAAGTCGTTCGATTCTTTTTCCATTGCAGCGAAGGCTTCATCAACTGTCGCTGCGCCAGAAAAAATATCATCGTAGTGCTTGT
>CALHRQ010000124.1 GCA_938038175.1 uncultured Granulosicoccaceae bacterium
CATTCTGGCGAGCATGGCGATGGTATTTCCCGCTCTGAATTCCATACCAAAATGTTTGGTGTCGATATGGTGCGAACGTTTGAAAAAGTTAAACACCACTTCGACCCAGACAACCTGTTTAACCCTGGCAAGATCGTAAACGCACCACGCATGAATGATCGATCGCTGTTTCGATATCCGCCTGACTACAAAATGGTGGAGATCAAACCTGCACTTGAATGGTCGCAGTGGACTGGCGCCAGTGGCGGGCTGCAAGGCGCTATTGAAATGTGCAATAACAATGGTGCTTGCCGAAAAATGAAAGGCGGCGTCATGTGCCCTTCGTATCGAGTAACACAAAATGAGCAAGATGTGACGCGAGGCCGTGCCAATACGCTGCGCCTTGCTATGTCAGGACAGCTTGGCGACGATGCTATGAGCTCGGACGCCATGCGTGACACGATGAAACTGTGTGTCTCTTGCAAAGCATGTAAACGCGAGTGTCCTACTGGTGTGGATATGGCCAAAATGAAAATTGAAGTGTTAGCTGCGCGTGCACGCAAACATGGCCACACTTTACATGAACGTTTAATCGCACACCTGCCGCGCTATGCACCTTATGTTTCCAAGTTAGGACGCATTGCCAACTTGCGCAACGGTTCGCCCTGGCTTGCTCAGATGCTCGAACCTACAACCGGCTTTTCGGCGAGTCGACCGCTACCGCTGTGGTCTGCCTCTCCGTTCACAGAAGTACACGAGAACACCAACACTGATGCGCGAGACATTGTTTTGCTGGCGGATACTTTTAATACGTGGTTTGAACCTGAAAAATTAAGAGCAGCACGTGTTGTGTTGGAAGCCGCAGGTTATCGTGTAAACATTGCACAAGCACCAGGAGAACGCAAGCTTTGCTGTGGTCGAACCTATCTCGCTACGGGAATGGCAGATAAGGCAAAGCATGAAGCGCAACGAATGATTGATACGCTGCTACCCTGGGCTGAGAAACACGTACCCATTGTGGGGCTGGAGCCAAGCTGCTTGCTAACCTTGAGAGATGAATACCCAGCACTGATACCGGGCGAGAGCACAGATTTGGTAGCAGCCAATGCTTATATGTTGGAAGAGCTGATCATGCACACTTACCACAATGGCAATCTGAAGTGGACACTTAAAGCACCCGCATCCAAAGTCCTGGTGCACGGACACTGCCACCAAAAAGCCCTCGGTGCTTTTACCGCTGTTCAGCAGTGCTTAAAGTTAATCCCTGACATGGATGTAAAGGTGATCGAATCGAGTTGTTGTGGTATGGCAGGTGCGTTTGGCTATGCAAGCGATACGGCTGAGGCTTCTATAAAAATGGCTGAACTGGAATTACTCCCGGCAGTGCGCGAGGCAGATCCGACAACGCTTATTATCGCGGATGGTACTTCTTGTCGACATCAAATTGCAGACGGTGCCAGCCGCAAAGCCATACATGTTGCAGAGCTGCTTGCTATGGCAATTACACCAAGCTCGGGTTCTCAGAATAACTAGTGGATATGCAGCTCGATACATCTGATGTTTTGTACTAAGCCCTAACTACATCCACTTTCAGCAAACTGGTTTTATTGCTTTTTACAGAGACACTTTCGATTTCATCAGGTTTCAGCTGATGAGAGATCAGGCGGTCAATATCAGATCCAATCTGCTCGATAGTTTGTTCCGTTCTCAAGGCCCATTTTTTTAAGCAATCATGCGACAAAATCTGGAGTATGGCTGTAGAAAAACCCATTGCAGTTGCTTTTGATTCGTTCAACTTGGCGTACTCACCTAAAGCGCGCCAAATAGCTTCTACATCTTCGAAGGATTTAATCTACAGCACCACTAAGTCATCATTCCCTGTTTGCGTTTTCTTAGCGCTGTCAGCGCGGTTAGCCTGCAGCGAATCCAGGTAATGCTGATCAACGTCACCCGTGATGTATTCACCATTAAAGCAACAGGATTCAAATGTATCAATAGGGTGTTTGTCATAACGTACAGCTTCTATCAGATCTTCGAGGTCTTGATATACAAGCCAATCAGCGCCGATGACGGTCTGAATATCTTCGACAGTGCGCCCATGTGCGATGAGCTCTTCAGATGCAGGCATGTCGATGCCGTATACATTTGGAAAACGCACAGGTGGTGCGGCCGACGCCATAAACACTTTTTTAGCACCAGCATCGCGTGCCATCTGAACAATCTGTCCGGAGGTGGTGCCACGCACAATAGAATCATCAACCAGCAATACATTTTTGCCAGCAAATTCCAGATCGATCGGGCTGAGTTTCTGGCGTACTGATTTTTTACGTAACTGCTGACCCGGCATAATAAACGTACGTCCGATATAGCGATTTTTAATAAATCCTTCGCGATACTTAACACCAAGATGGAACGCAACTTCCATTGCAGATGTACGGCTGGTGTCTGGTATTGGGATAACCACATCGACAGCATGCTCAGGCCGCTCACGCAGTATTTTTTTGGCAAGCTTTTCGCCCATTCGCAGGCGGGATTTATAAACCGACACATTATCAATAATGCTATCTGGCCTTGCCAGATACACATACTCAAAAATACACGGCGAAAGATCGGTAGTCTCAGCACACTGCCGTGAATGTAAATTTCCTTCGACGTCAATGTATACAGCTTCACCTGGCGCTACATCTCGGAGCCTTGTAAAACCCAGCCCCTGCAAAGCAACGCTTTCAGATGTAACAGCGTACTCGGTACCAGAGTCAGTATGGCGAATACCAATCACCGCTGGACGAATACCCAAAGGATCACGAAAAGCAAACACACCGCGACCAACCAGCATGCCAATAACAGCATAAGCACCATTACAGCGCTGGTGCACTTGCGAAACGGTGGCAAATATTTGCTCCGGTGAAACAGATTTTGAAGGAGAAAGTGCTTGTAGTTCGTGTGCAAACACGTTTAACAGAACTTCTGAATCAGAGCGCGTATTGATATGACGTAAATCAGACTCGAACAATTCTTTTTGCAGTTGCTCTGCATTAGTGAGGTTGCCGTTATGCCCCATGACGATACCGTACGGCGAGTTAACATAAAACGGCTGTGCTTCTGCCATGGCGGAGGTGCCGGCAGTAGGATAGCGCACATGCCCTATTCCCATATTGCCCTGTAAACGCTGCATATGCTCTGCGCTGAATACATCGCGCACAAGCCCCGCAGATTTACGCAGCAGTAACCTGCCATCGTGACTAGTTGCAATGCCAGCGGCATCCTGGCCACGGTGCTGCAAAAGCGTCAAACCGTCATACAAGCGGTGATTAACCGCATCGCGTCCAACTATACCGATAATGCCGCACATTTTTTGTATTTACAAACTCGCAGATTTAAAATCGAAGTGTTGCGCCAGCTCAACAGGCAGTTGTGCATGGATAAGCTCAGCAACGCGCTGCATTGGTGGTATAAAAAAAGAGTTTTGCCACCAGTTTTCTTGTTTGAAGGTTGGAATAAGGTTAGCCAGAAGCACCAGTAGTGTAACAACAACACAGCCTCGTGCCAGGCCAAATACAATACCCAGCCACAGGTCCATTTGGCTTTTTGCGCTCGACACC